>CAUABB010000008.1 GCA_958427155.1 uncultured Oscillospiraceae bacterium
AGGATCTTGTCCGTCTCTGTGCCGAACGAGGAATCGAAACAGTTGTCGTTCCCGGCGCGAGCGCGGCAATATCGGCTCTTTGTGTCAGTGGGCTTGCCACCTCCCGTTTTTGCTTTGAGGGATTTTTAAGCACAGCGAAAAAGAGCAGAAGAGAGCATTTGGAGCAGTTGCGGGAAGAAACACGAACCATGATTTTTTACGAAGCGCCCCATAAGCTTTTAAATACATTAGAGGATTTTTTAAAGATATTTGGAGATCGAAGGATTACCCTTGCCAGAGAGTTGACCAAGATTCATGAGGAAGTCTTGCGGATGTCCCTGTCTGAAGCAGTGGATTATTTTACCGGAATAACGCCCCGTGGAGAATTTGTTTTAATCCTTGAGGGAGCGTCAAAAGTGGAAGCGGATAGCGTCATAACCTTAGAGGAGGCGGTGAAAAAAGCTGTTTTGCTGGTTCACAAAGGGGAAAAACCCGCTGAGGCGGCAAAGCTTGTGGCAAAGGGTACTCCGTTTAAAAAAAGTGAAATTTATGCTGGACTAATGAAAAACGGTGAATAGCCGTTTTTCTTTTTTCAAAAATTTTAAAAATATAGAGAAAATGCCTTGAAATAATCTTTGGTTTGCGGTAGTATTTGTATAAAATGGATAGATGTAGATATGCTGACAGTGGAGAGTAACTCTATGGATTTGGAACATTTATCATCAAATGAACTCATTGACGCTTACAGTGGGATTATTAAAGAACTGAAGAAAAGGAATATTATCAGAACAAACAATGTGATAGGGGATTTAGGGGAGTATCTCGCGATTGATTTTTACAACCGGACGCCTGGTCTGCCCAAACTTGCTCCAGCCCCTGTCGGAACGGAAAATATTGACGCGATTAGCAGAAAAGGAGATCGCTACAGCATTAAATCTACTACAGGCAGCACGACAAGTGCCTTTTGGGGATTGGAGCCATTGGAGTCGAAACGAAAAGATGAGAAAAAATTTGAATATGTGATTATCTGTAAGTTTGACAGTGATTATACCCTCCTCGCGATTTACGAGATGGATTGGGAAACGTTTCTTAAAAACAAACGCTGGCACAGCAGGATGAACGCTTGGTATCTGCCTTTGACAAAATCGGTCATCAGGCAATGCCGGGAGGTTTCTTCCCGGAACGAGCTGTTCTATGGCCGGATTGAATCATGGCTTTAACAATAGAATTATTATAAAGAATCGGAGGTTTTTTTATGAGTAGAGAATTTCATGTTGCTAAAACTGGCTGTGACTTTGCAGACGGTACCAGAGAGCATCCTTTTTTAACGATTTCAAAAGCCGCCTTGGTCGCAAAAGCGGGGGATACCGTTGTTGTTCACGAGGGGGAATACCGCGAATGGGTAAAACCAAAAAACAGTGGGGAAAGTAATATCAACCGGATTACATATGAAGCGGCAAAGGGAGAAAAGGTCATTATCAAAGGTTCCGAGCGGATTACAGGCTGGGAAAAAGTAGAGGGTACGGTTTGGAAGGTCGTTCTTCCCAACAGCTTTTTCGGCGATTACAATCCTTATGAGGAACATCTGGACGGCGACTGGTATGTCTGGCCGGATGACAAGTTTCTCCATCCTGGAGAAGTTTATTTAAACGGGGTCTCTTTCTTTGAGGCCAGAAGCCTCGCGGATGTTAAAAAAGCGGAAAAACGCGAAACGGGTTATATTCCGCCGTGGAAACAGCGGGTGGAAAAAATTCGTTATCCGGAGCGGACGGTTTATCAGTGGTGCTGCGAAACGGATCATGAAAACACAACGATTTATGCGAATTTTCAGGGGGCCGACCCCAATGCGGAACTGGTTGAGATCAATGTCCGCAAATGCTGCTTTTACCCGGATCATTCGGGCGTGAACTATATCACCGTCCGCGGATTTGAGATGGCACAAGCCGCTTCTCCCTGGACACCGCCGACTGCTGATCAGCCGGGGCTTCTGGGCGCTCACTGGAGCAAGGGCTGGATTATTGAGGACAACGTAATTCACGACGCGAAATGCTCCGGAATCAGCTTGGGAAAAGAGGCTTCCACCGGCCATAACGAGTTTACGGAAGGCCGCCGCAAACCGGGTTACCAGTACCAGATGGAAGCGGTTTTCCGTGCGCTGCGAATCGGCTGGAGCAAGGAGAAGATCGGTTCGCATATCGTCCGCAACAATGTTATTTACGACTGTGGACAGAACGGAATTGTCGGCCATATGGGCGGCGCGTTCAGCGAGATTTACGGGAACCATATCTATAACATTGCCATTAAGCACGAATTCTTCGGCTACGAGATTGCCGGCATTAAAATGCACGCCGCGGTGGATACCTATATCCACAACAACCGGATTGACCACTGCACGCTGGGCACCTGGTTGGACTGGCAGGCGCAGGGAACCCGGGTCAGTCAAAACCTTTACTATGAGAATGATCGTGACCTGATGATTGAGGTTACCCACGGGCCCTGCTTGGTGGATAATAATATTTTTGGCTCTTCTTACAACTTTGACAATGTCGCGCAGGGAACTGCTTTCGTGGGAAATCTCTGTGCCGGAGGAATGCGGCAGGTTGATGTTCTGGACCGCGCGACCCCGTACCATTTCCCGCACACGACTCAGGTGTTCGGTTACGCTTTTGTTTACGGCGGCGATGACCGGCTCTACAATAATATTTTTATTGGCGGCCGCGCGCCGGATGGTATGCCCACCGGAACCGCGCAGTACAATGGCCGGCCGGCTTCCTACGAGGAATACATTGAGAGAACACGGGCCTTTGATTCCAGCCATGACCACGACCTGTTCTTTAAAGTTCCGCAGGCGGTTTATATCAACGCCAACGCTTATCTTAACGGAGCGGAAGCTTTTGAGGGAGAGGCGGATAAAGCGGTTTGCCCCAATGATCCGAAGTACCGGATCGCCGAAGAGGAAGACGGCGTTTATCTGGAGCTGACCTTGGATGAAGCGGTGCTGAAGGTGCCCGCTCAGGTTATGCGGACCGAAAATTTGGGTAGTACCAGAATTTCAGAGGGCATTTATGACGACCCTGACGGAAACACGATTGTCCTTGATACCGATTACAGCGGGGCAAAACGCGGAAGCACCCCGGTTGTAGGGCCTTTGGAAAGCTTGAAGGCGGGTTCAAACCGTGTGAAGATCTGGGGATGATTCCGGTTTTTTGACGGCAAGTTCAAAACAGGCTGCGCAGGTTCTGTGCAGCCTGTTTTTAGAGAAAATTTTACTGGAGGATAGGAGAAAAGAGGATGAGCAGAGAATATCATGTCGCTAAAAATGGTTGTGACTTTTCGGCCGGTACAAAGGAAGCTCCTTTTTTAACCATCAATAAGGCGGCACAGATCGCGGAGACAGGCGATACGGTTATTGTTCATGAGGGGGAATACCGCGAGTGGGTAAAGCCCGCGCACAGCGGATACAGTGATATCAGCCGGATCACCTATCAGGCCGCTGAGGGTGAAAAGGTTGTCATCAAAGGCTCGGAGCGGATTCAAAGCTGGGAAAAAGTAGAGGGTACGGTTTGGAAGGTCGTGCTGCCCAACAGCTTTTTTGGGGACTATAATCCGTATCAGGAGCGTTTGGACGGAGACTGGTACGCTTGGCCCGAGGACAAGTTTGTCCATCCCGGAGAAGTTTATTTAAACGGAAAATCCTTTTACGAGGCCCGTACCCTTGACGAAGTGAAGGCTCCTCAAAAAAGAGTTGATTTTATTCCTCCGTGGAGTACGCGGGTAGAAAAAATTCTGGAACCGGAACGAACGGTTTATCAGTGGTGTTGTGAGACAAACCGGGAGAACACAACCATTTACGCGAATTTCCAGGGAGCGGATCCCAACGCGGAACTGGTTGAGATCAACGTTCGGAAATGCTGCTTTTATCCGGAAAAGCCAGGGATGAATTATATTACCGTCCGCGGGTTTGAAATGGCGCAGGCGGCTACCCCCTGGACGCCGCCGACTGCCGATCAGCCGGGACTTTTAGGCGCTCACTGGAGCAAAGGATGGGTTATTGAGGACAATATCATCCACGATTCCAAATGCTCCGGTATCAGCCTGGGAAAAGAGGCTTCCACCGGCCATAACCTTTCAACCCGCAGGCATCAAAAGCCGGGGTATCAGTATCAGATGGAGGCGGTTTTCCGCGCGCTACAGATCGGCTGGAGCAAGGAGAAGATCGGTTCTCATCTTGTGCGGAATAATAAAATTTATGATTGCGGACAGAATGGGATTGTCGGCCATATGGGCTGCGTGTTTAGCGAGATTTACGGGAATGAAATCTATAACATTAATGTTAAACATGAGTTTTTTGGCTATGAGATCGGAGGAATTAAGCTTCACGCCGCTATTGATGTCCAGATTTATGGGAACTACATTCACAACTGCACGCTGGGCACCTGGCTGGACTGGCAGGCGCAAGGAACTCGGATTAGCGGGAATCTTTATGACGAAAATGACCGTGATTTGATGATTGAGGTCACTCATGGCCCTTGTCTGGTAGATAATAATATCTTTACCGCTCCCTATGCGCTGGACGATTATGCACAGGGGACCGCTTATGTAAACAACCTGTTCTGCGGAAAGACTCATGCGGAGAAGGTGCTGGACCGCTCTACTCCCTATCATTTTCCCCATACCACCCAAGCGGCGGGCAGCGCGATGGTTTACGGACGGGATCACCGGTATTATAACAATATTTTTGTAGCGTACGACGGCTATGAAGGAACCTGTCCCGCGGGGAAAGGGGTAGACGGCTGCGGAACGGCGATTTATAACGGGAGCACAACTTCCCTTGAAGAATATCGTGAAATCATCGCTTCTTACGGAATCGGCGATCTGGAGCTTCACCAGAAGACCGAACAGCCGCTTTATGCGTCCGGAAATGTTTATTTAAAAGGAGCGGAAGCGTTTGACCGGGAAAAAGGAAATTTGGTTGACA
Source organism: uncultured Oscillospiraceae bacterium (assembly GCA_958427155.1). Taxonomy (GTDB): domain Bacteria; phylum Bacillota; class Clostridia; order Oscillospirales; family Ruminococcaceae; genus Metaruminococcus_A. The sequence continues at coordinate 4,958 of CAUABB010000008.1, forward strand.
AGGAATTTGATCCTCAGGTGAAAATTGTCAAGGACCAAGGCTGTGTTTTCCTGGAAATCAATCTTCCGGAAGAGCTGTTCTGCCTGCCGACTGAGATTCATTCCACCAAAACGCTTGGTACGGTCCGGATTGTGGATGCCGTTTATGATAAGCCGGACGGGATGCCACTTGTCCTTGATACCGATTACGCGGGGGAAAAGCGGGAAACGAATCCAGTTGCCGGTCCGTTAGAAGGTTTAAAAGCTGGCCTCAACCGTGTGAAAATTTGGGAATCAGTGTAAAGCGGATACAGTCGCATTTCTATACAAAACAGGAAAAGGATGGGTTTTAAACCATCCTTTTCCTGTTTTAAATTTTAGAGAAAAAAGGGTACCTTTTTGTCGTTTTAGCATAAGATATGGTAGCGGTAGAGATAAAAGTTCCCCCCTGCTATTTTATTTCTACTGTGTTTAAATCTTCAAAAAATGGTGCAAAATAGAACTGAGATCAATTAGAACAGATGCAGCCAGGGAGAGTGAAGGTACCCATGACAATTAAAAGGGGAGAAATTTATTACGCCGATTTAAGCCCTGTTGTCGGTTCGGAGCAGGGCGGAATTCGCCCAGTCCTCATTGTACAAAACGATGTCGGAAATCGTTATAGTCCAACTGTGATTGCGGCTGCAATTACCAGCCAGAGGGATAAAGCCAAGCTTCCAACCCACATTGAAATAGACGCCGCCCATACCGGGTTGTCCAAAAACTCAATTGTTTTGTTGGAACAGATTCGCACAATTGACAAGCGGAGACTCAAAGAGCGAATGGGTGAAGTAGATTCTGGTGTTATGAACCGGATCAACAATGCGCTGTCTATCAGTTTCGGCTTACCGAATGAGAATACCCTTGGCGGCAATATTACATAAGATTGCCGCTAAACGCCCCCTCTGGAAAGGAGGGGGCGTTTGTTTAATGTCAGGCCCGCCGAAAAGTTTAACGCACCGGGGTGTAACCCATCCGTCGCTTCCAGTTTGAAGATGACTGGGCGCAGACCGTCGTTGCAGCTGCAAATAGCAACACCGGGCTTCCTAATCCAGTCGCCGTAGTAAAAGGCCCCGGCATCTGCCGGGGCCTTGTTTTTTCTAAACATTTTTCTTTTCGTCCGGAAGTTCAATGGTTCCCTCTTTCAATTCAAACTCCGAAATGCATTTGCGAATCAATCACAATATTTGACCGTTAGCGGAGCGGCCTTCAAACTTCGCAATACAATGAAGCTTATAATGCAATTCTTTATCTACTTCTATTCCTAAATGCTTATTATTTTTATTTCTCATAACAACAAAAAATCTGTCGTTTCAGCGATCATCAAAATCCGTGATATGGTTTAATGCAAAGTCAATGCATTGATTAATGAATTCGCTTCTACTTAAATTATAGCTTGCCGCCAGTTTATCAATTTTATTTAGCTTTTCCAAGTCAATCCGGATAGTGATTGGTTCCTTTTTATATTGCTTAGGAATAAAATCCGACATTAAAATCACCTCTTGAAAAAGCATATGCTTTATTGTATTCTAAATATAGATTCGTTATTCGAATACTTTAAAGAATACACGAGGTGTTATTATGCAAGAAAAAACCTGCTGTTTTACCGGGCACCGGAAACTGCCGGAGGAAAAACTGCCGCAGCTTAGAGACGCCCTTTTTAAAGTTATTATCCGCCTTGCTTCCCAGGGGGTTACTCGCTTTGCCTGCGGCGGCGCTTTGGGCTTCGACACCCTCGCCGCTCAGATGGTTTTAGTGGTGAAAGAGACTTTCCCTCAAATTCAACTGATTCTTGTCTTGCCCTGCAAAACGCAGGACAAGTACTGGTCAAAAGAAGACCGGGAAATTTACCGGCAAATCCTCACAAGGGCGGACAAGGTCATTTTTGTTTCAGAAACATATATACAGGGCTGTATGCAAAAACGGAACCGCCTTCTGGTTGAAGACGGTTCCGTCTGTGTTTCTTATTGTACCCAAAAGCAGGGCGGCACTGTTTACACCCTTAACTATGCACGGCGGAAAGGGCTTAAGGTCATTAATCTTGCTGAAAAGGTATGAAAATCGCATACAATAAGTTAAAATAACTTATAAAAATACAAATTGTTTTATTTTACCTTGATCCGCCACGCGACAAAGAGGTTCCCAAGAGAAAATGCGGCCGCGAGAAAGAAAACCCAATAAGGCCCCCAAAAGGTCCAGACGAAACCGCAGAGCTGGGCGGCGATAATCGAGACAAAATGATCCAGGCTGGTTCCGGTTGATAAGACCTGTGTAACTTCGTTTGGATCCTGCGCGATGGAGCGCAGATAGACGGAGCGCACAATGCCGATCTGCATGCTCATTCGGTCCAGAACAAAGAGGATGTAAACAATCATTACTGGCCAGCCGTCTCCAGGAAGAAAATTTTGGGTGATAGCCCAGACGACAAATCCGTAGATGATATAAACGGCGATGAAAGAAATCGCGTCCAGGTACATCATGAATTTAATTCCTTTTCGATCCAGCCACCGTCCGATGAGGCTGATAAAAAAGATACCGACAAAGCTGCTCACGAGGACGAGCAGGGACATGATATCAGCGCCTTTTAACAGAAGGTCAATGATGACCCAGGAACCGTAAACATAAGCGATCTGCTTTTGAACGCCGCTCAAAACGGTCAGCAGGTAAAAAAACCGGTAACGCCACCGAAAAATTAGCCGGAATTTTTTCTTTTTCGGTGTTTGCCCACGGGTAAAGTGAACCAGCACCGCAGCCGCCGCGACCGCGATTAGAAAAAAGGCGGCGCCGATTAAAAAAACGGGTTTAAGCTCTGTTTTAAAGGTAAACCATCCAAACCGAAAACCGAAAAAGACGGTTAATCCGCACAAAAACGTAACCGCTGTTTTTAAGCTGGCGACTTTTCCCATCTGGCTTCCAACCCGGTCGGGGCTGGCCATGGCCATTGTGATAGAGTCCTGAAGCGGCATGAACAGATGCATTCCGAGAGAGTTGATAAAGAGAAAAACAAGCATCAGGCCAAATTCCGGGGTGAAAAGGCCAAGGGCGGTCAGGCCGGTACAGGCCAGCAGCTGCGCGATCAAGCTGAGCTTGTAATCCCCCAGAAAGGAAAGGGCGGCAATGAAGAAAGCGCAGAGAAGCCCGGGAAGCTCGCGGGGGAACTCAATAAACGCCCGCTGAGTCGCGGTGACGTCATAAACGTCTTTATAATAGTTTGCGTAGATCGCGTCGCTGAATCCGTTTCCGATTGCGGCGGCGCAGACCATGATAAGGAAGATCCAAAAAGCGGGATGAGAGGCGTGGAAGAAGTGCTTGATTGTTTGCATGGTTACAGTCTCCTTTTACAAAATAAGCAATAACACCAAGATCATAGCATACCCGGAATGTAAAAACAATAGAAAAGGCCGCGGAGAATTTTCTCCGCGGCAAGCGTTATTTATTATTTCTTTAAGATGGCATACCCGTAAGGTTCCAGATGAATAATGCCATTTTGAAGATTTCCAGACAAAGGAGAAAATCCGCTGAGAGCTTCGTTTAAAGCAAAAGATACCGAGGTATCAATACTGTTAACCAGCACTAAGACCTGATGAAGCCGGTCCCGTCTTAAAAAGCCGACAACGTCAGCTGGGGTGTCAATGAACCGAAGATCACCTTTGCTTAGGACAGGGCAGGACAAACGGATTTTACCAAGCTCTTTAGCAAAAGTCAAAAGTTCTTCCTGCTGATGTCCCCACGGATAACAACCACGATTAAAAGGATCGGTATATCCTTGAAGGCCAGCTTCATCTCCATAATAAATGCAGGGGATTCCTGGAAGGAAGTACTGCAATACCATAGCTAGTTTTAACCGCTTGACCCCAAGGCGGTAATCTTCAGGTGAAAGAGAATGAATTGCCTGCCAGAGACGATCTTTCCCGGTCCCGTCTGCCCCGGCCAGCATTGTGATAGCGCGGGCGGTGTCGTGGGTAGAAAGAGAATTCATTGCGGTGTTGAGCGCTGGAGCTGGATAATGTTCAACAATGGTCAGAACCTGATTTTGGAATTCCTCGCTGTTTCCGTACCGCGCGAAACGGAGAACCGCGTCTTTAAACGGATAATTCATAACAGAGTCGAGTTCGGATCCTGTTAAATATTTCCGGCGCACGCCGTAACTGATCTTGTTGGAAGCATCTTCCCAAACCTCTCCGATCAGCAGTTTATCGTCCCCATGGCGTTTGACCGCCTTGCGGATTTCCGCGATGAACTCATCCGGCAATTCATCAGCTACGTCCAGACGGAATCCATCTGCTCCCCGATTCATCCAGGTGTCAATGACACCTCCTTCTCCACAGATGAACGCCATATAAGACGGACAAAGCTCATTGACGGCGGGAAGGGTATCAATTCCCCACCAACTGGTGTATCGATCCGGCCAATGGCTGAAATCGTACCAGGGGAAATAAGGGCTTTCGGTGGAATTGGCCGCCCCGGTGACCGGATAGCGGCATTCCCGGTTAAAATAGAGGCTGTCACTCCCGGTGTGACTGAAGACCCCATCTAAAATAATTCTGATGCCCAATTTTTTTGCGTCACCACAAAGATTGATAAAATCCTTTTCTGTTCCCAGAAGAGGGTCAATCTTCATATAATCCGCAGTATTATAACGGTGGTTCGAATGCGCCTCAAAGATAGGGTTGAGATAAAGCGCGGAGACGCCCAGCTCTTTTAGATAACCGAGCTTTTCACGAATTCCTTCAAGGTCACCGCCGAAATAATCGTTGTTTACAATCTGGCCGTGTTCGTCAGGAAGAAAATGAGGAGTCGCCCCCCAATCCGTTCGAAGAATTCGGTCAGGTGGAATATTTTTTCGTTTCTTTCCGCTGTTATAAAAGCGGTCGGGAAAAATCTGATATATAATTCCGCCACACCAATTGTTTGGTTCACGGAAAGAAGGGCTGTAAACGGTAAGCTGAAAACTATCTCCGTTTGCGGAAGAATCGGTCATATACCCTTGGGAATGTCCAAAAGCTCGGATATAGCGCAGACCGTGTTCAGAATTAAGACGAAAATAGTAAAAAAAGGTACCGCACCGATCCGGAGTATAGCTGACGGTAAATGAGTTGTAGTCTGAAGTGGTTGTTTCATAAACCATGGGAAATGACTGATCACAAACGCCGTCGTTTATAACAAATTCGGCCTGAAAAATGTACAAATTAGGTGGGGTCGTAATCCGAAGACGCACCTCTTCACCTTCCTTAACAGCGCCGAAAGGTGTTTTATAAAAACTATCCCTAGAGGAAAACTCAACCATTTTGTGTACCCTTTCCTGTTTTTCAAACGCCCAGCCTTACGTTATATTCCGCCAAAAATATTTAAGACAGGTCCATATTAATCCAGATGCCAGATATTATGGGCATATTCCCTAATTGAACGGTCGGCTGAGAAGATGCCCGCTCCGGCAATATTATAAAGAGAAACTTTTGCAAAGGCTTCCTGATTACGGTAAAGCTCGCTGACACGGGCTTGCGCCTTTCGATAACTGTCAAAATCGGCTAACGCCATGTAGGTATCGCGGCTCTTGAGCTGGTTGGCGATCTCATCAAAACGCTCTCCGCCAATTCCACTGGTCAACATATCAACTGCCGATTTAACAACCGGATTTGACTGGTAGACCTGTTGCGGATGATATCCGCTTTCCTTAAGGCGATTTACTTCATCCGCCGTCATACCGAATGTGATAATATTTTCAGGACCAACTGCTTCCCCAATTTCAATGTTTGCACCATCCATGGTTCCAAGAGTAACTGCACCGTTGAGCATCAGCTTCATATTACCGGTACCAGACGCCTCGGTTCCCGCCAGAGAAATCTGCTCACTTACCTCACTGGCTGGCATCAGTAGTTCAGAAAGGGTGACCCGGTAATCCTCCAGAAAAACAACCTGAAGTTTTTTGCGCATCTTTGGATTCGAATCAATTTCCTTTGCGAGGGTACAGATTAGTTTTATGATCTGTTTGGCCAGATAGTAACCTGGCGCGGCTTTTGCCCCGAAAATATAGGTTTTTGGGATGTAGTCCATATTTGGATTTTCGAGAAGCATCTGATAATCGGCAATGATATTTAGAGCATTTAAATGTTGACGTTTATATTCGTGAAGCCGTTTCACCTGAACGTCAAAGATTGAATCAGGATTGAGGATCAGGCCAGTGGTTTTTTTGACATAATCAGAAAAATTCTTTTTATTTTCCAGTTTTACACGGTTCAACTCTTGGAGGAAGCTTTTATCGTTAGCGTATTTTTTAATCTTTGCCAACTCTGATCCGTCTGTAAGGAACCCGGAGCCAATATGCTCTTTCAAAAGTTTGGTCAAGCCCGGGTTTGACTGGTAAAGCCAACGGCGGTAGGCAATTCCGTTGGTCACATTGGTAAATTTTCCCGGCATCATCTGGTAAAAATCATGGAAAACATCGTCTTTTAAAATTTGGGAATGAAGTTTGGAAACGCCGTTGACATGATGAGAGCCGACGATACAAAGGTGAGCCATCCGCACCTGATGGTTTGCAATAATTGCCATCCGCTCTACCTTACCCTGATCGCCAAAGAAATCATATACATCATTGGTAAAACGATTATTGATTTCACAGACAATCTGATAAATACGGGGAAGGAGCATTTTGAAGATTGATTCATTCCAACATTCCAAAGCCTCGCTCATGACAGTGTGGTTGGTGTAAGCAAAGACCTTAGTAGTGATGTTCCAGGCTTTTTCCCAACTGTAGCCGCATTCGTCCAGAAGGAGACGCATTAATTCGGGAATCGCGAGGGTCGGGTGGGTGTCGTTGATATGGATCGCCACTTTGTCGGCGAGATTTTCCAGGGTTCCATAGGTGGCCATGTGACGGGTGATAATGTCCCCGATTGACGCCGCGCAAAGGAAGTACTGTTGCCGCAGCCGCAGAAGCTTTCCTTCCGTATGGTTGTCATTGGGGTAAAGAACTTTGGAAATTGCCTGGGCAATTGCCGTCTGTCCCAGTGCGTTTACATAATCGCCGGAATTAAACTTTTCCATATCGAAAGCAGGACTCTGTGCCCTCCAGAGCCGGAGCTGGGAAGTGCCTTTTCCGCCAAAGCCGGAAACGTACATATCATAAGGGACAGCCTGGACGGTATCGTAATTTTTGTGGTTGACAAAATGGAAGCCGTCTTCCCAGATTTCCTCCAGCTCACCGCCAAAGTGAACCTCTACCGTACGCTCTGGCACCTGATGAAGCCAGACCTCACCACCGGGAAGCCAGTTATCCGGCAGTTCATTCTGCCAGCCCTCAATAATTTTCTGTTTGAAGATTCCGAATTCGTAACAGATGGAATAGCCGGTGGCCGGATAGCCAAGCGTTGCCAGAGAGTCCATATAACAGGCGGCAAGTCGGCCAAGCCCGCCGTTACCAAGGCCGGCATCTGGTTCATAATCATAAAGGTCTTCTAGGGTGACGTTATAGTCGGCCAATGCTTTTTCCACTGTGTCAACCAACCCGAGATTATACAGCGTAGTTTTTAAAGAACGCCCCATTAAAAACTCCATGCTCAGGTAATAAACCCGTTTTCTCCCCATTGAATTGGCTTTTGAAATAAAATGAGTGTAGTTTTCCATGGCCATATCACTAATGATCATGGAAACAGCCTGGTACAAATCTTTGTTTTCTGCCATCTGTTCGGCAATGCCGATGTTCTGATTGAGCTTTTGTTTAATCTGCTCACTGAACTGTTTTGCGGAAATCTGATTCATTTCTATCTACCCCTTTGACTTGGAATCAATAAACATAAAAGGATGGAACGTTCCATCTGAAAATTAGCGAAGTCTGACCATTGACAAAGATATGATTTTAGAAATATAAAAGTCATATATTCAATATTATATAGGAAAACGGCTGCATTTTCAACGAGAATCGGTAAAAACGACGTATTTTTCATGTGGATTCGTTTTTTGCGCCTGTCCTTGTTGAAAAATATGGGGATTGTGATATAATAAATAAACAAATTTAAGCTGTTTCTACCCTGTTCGGGGGGACGGCTTTTGTGTTTTGGGTGAACCAAGAAATCTTTTTTGAAGGAAGTGCTTTTATGGGCAACATTAAAATCACCAAAACCACCTGCCCCAAGCAGAAACCGGTTGATGAGACAAAATTGGGGTTTGGCCACCTGTTTACTGACCATATGTTTGTAATGGACTGGAATAAGGAAAAAGGCTGGCATGACGCACAGATTGTTCCTTATGGGCCGATTGAGCTTGATCCGTCCAGCTCCGTTCTCCATTATTCGCAGACTATTTTTGAAGGGCTTAAGGCTTATCGCACTGCGGATGGCAGTATTCAGCTGTTCCGCCCTCAGGAGAATTTTAGACGTCTGAACAACTCAAATGAGCGGATGTGTATCCCGAAAGTCGATGAGGATTTTATGCTGGATGCACTGAAAACCCTGGTTGAACTTGACAAGGACTGGGTTCCGCACACAGATGGCGCATCCCTTTATATTCGTCCCTTTGTGTTTGCGACAGAGCCGTTTTTAGGCGTTCATCCTTCTTCAAGCTATAAGCTTATTATTATCCTTTCTCCATCGGGCGCTTACTATGCAACCGGTTTGAATCCTGTCAGCATTTATGTAGAGCCACGTTATGTTCGTGCGGTTCGCGGTGGAACGGGAGAGGTAAAAGCGGGCGCAAACTACGCGATTTCTTTGAAGGCTCAAGAGGCGGCAGGGAAAGAAGGCTACTCTCAGGTGCTTTGGCTTGACGGTGTTGAGCAGAAATATATTGAAGAAGTTGGCGCGATGAACGTTTTCTTTGTTTTGGGAGATGAGGTTGTCACACCAAAACTTCATGGTTCTATCCTTCCTGGTATTACCCGGAAGTCCTGTATTCAAGTTCTGAAAGACTGGGGCTATAACGTGTCTGAGCGGATGCTTTCCATTGATGAGTTGGTAGAGGCCTATAAGGAAGGGAAGCTTAAAGAGGCGTTTGGCACCGGTACAGCTGCTGTTATTTCTCCAGTAGGTGAGTTGAAATATGGCGACTTGAAGATGGAAATAAACGAAAACAAGATTGGTGAGATCTCTCAGAAACTTTACGATGAGCTTACCGGGATTCAGTGGGGACGGATTCCGGATGAGCGCGGCTGGATCGTCAAGGTCTGCTAACTGTTTTGCGTACGATTTTTTATACGGTAGGAAGACAGCAGAGCGGGATGACCGCTGTCGATTACCTCAGGCACTGCCACGGCTACTCCAGGCGGATGATCACCCGTCTGAAGCAGGACTGTGGCAGTCTTGTTGTTAATGGGAGACAGGTTGAACGCCTGACGGTTCCGCTTTCGGCAGGAGATCGGGTTGAGGTGCGGCTCGCGTCGGAAGAACAGGGCTTTTTGCCGAACGCGGCGCTTTGTGTCCCAGTCGTTTATGAAGATGAAGATGTTATTGTTGTTTCAAAACCGGCGGATATGCCGGTTCATCCTTCTTACAGACATCGGGAAGACACTTTGGCGAATGCCCTTGCAGCACTATGCCCCTCTGCTGGGTTTCACCCCATCAACCGGCTGGATCGCGATACGTCCGGGCTTTGTGTTGTTGCAAAGAATTCTTTTGCAGCAGGCAGGCTCTCCGGGACGGTTTCCAAGGTCTACTTTGCGGTTGTAGAGGGGGAAGTTTCTCCTATGGAGGGCGTCCTTTCTTTCCCCATCGCACGGGAAAGGGAGAGTATGATTCGCCGCTGTGTCAGTTCGGAAGGGAAACCAGCAGTTACGCGTTACCGGACCATTTTACGGGGCAATGGGCACACCCTTCTTGAAATACGGCTGGAAACCGGCAGAACGCATCAAATTCGGGTTCACTTTGCGCATATCGGCCACCCGTTGGCGGGAGATGACCTCTACGGCGGGGGGCGTAGATGGATTACGCGTCAGGCGCTTCATTGCGGGGAAATTCACCTGACACAGCCTGTGACGGGGGAGGCGCTTTGTTTGAAAACACCGATTCCGGGGGAAATGGAGCGGATTTTAAGACCGGAGTCTGATGAATTTGGTAAATCTATATAAAAGTGGGGAAGAACAGGGCGTTTTTCTACACTGATATGTATATTTATTAGAAAAAATGAATATTTTTGCAAAAATCCCTTGCAAACATGAATAAAGTGTGATAAAGTTGTAACCAACAAATAAAAATTTGGAGGAAGCTTTTATGAAAATCGCAAAAAAAATTCTTGCGGCTGTTCTTGCGCTTGGTATGTGCGGCGTAATGCTGACCGGCTGCAGCGAAGGTTCAAATCAACAGTCTGTTGACAAAATTAAAGAATCCGGAAAAATTATTATGTATACCGACGCGGCTTTCCCGCCTTTCGAGTATAAGGAAGGACAGACCGTAAAGGGCGTTGACGTTGAAATCGGTTTGGAGATTGCGAAAGCGCTGGGCGTTGAGCTGGATGTACAGGATGTTAAATTTGACAGTATTGTCAGCAGCGTCCAGTCCGGAAAAGCGGCTTTTGGAGCCGCCGGTATCACGATCACGGATGAGCGGAAAGAAGCGGTTGATTTTTCCATTGAGTATTATACTTCTGTTCAGTATATCATCTGTCCGGAAGACGCGGATTATTCCAGCATGGCTGATCTGGCCGGAAAAACAATCGGCGTTCAGCTTGGTACGACCGGCGATTTCCTGGTAAGCGATTCTATCAACGGCACCGATGACGAGGAGACCGGAGAGCATACAGCGGGTGTTATTGAGGGAACTGGCGCTGAGTGCAAACAGTACGCAAACGGGATTGAGGCCGCACAGGATATGATGAACGGACGGCTTGACGCTGTTGTTCTGGATAAACTTCCGGCAGAGTCCATTGTCAACAACAACAGCGGCTTGAAATGTGTTGAGGTTTCAGATGCGGAACCGGAGTCTTACGGAATTTGTGTTGCAAAGGGCAATACAGAGTTGCTGGATATTATCAACGAGGTTCTTGAGAATTTGATCGCTGAGGGTAAAATCGAGTCTTATGTTGTGGCTCATTCCGGCGTTTAATGAATTCAGGCTTGCAGTAAAAAAATAAATTAAAACATGCCCAGTGACGGATTGCGTTCGCTGGGCTGTTGTGTTATTCTAAATAGAGTACGGGACAAGAAATAAAAACGGCTGTCCGGAATTTTTGCAGCGAAAGGATTTGTGTGCGTATGACGACGATTCCCCTCAGTTTTTTCGAAGATCTGGGGAATAACTTTTACAAGACGTTTATTGTGGAAGACCGCTATCTTACTTTCCTGCAGGGACTTGGAAACACGCTGCTGATCAGCTTGTTTGCCACCCTGATTGGGATTGCGATCGGTATGATCATCGCAATTGTAAAAGTTTATCATCACCAGACCGGGAAATGGAAGGTTCCAAATGCAATTTGCGCCGCTTATACGGCGGTTATTCGCGGCACGCCTATGGTGGTGCAGCTTTTAATCATGTATTATTTGGTATTTAAATCCGCTCCCGCGAATATGTCGCTTTTTATTGCGATTCTTGCTTTCGGGTTTAATTCAGGGGCTTATGTCTCTGAAATTGTACGCGGCGGAATCTTGGCGGTTGACCGGGGGCAGATGGAAGCCGGGCGCTCCCTTGGCTTGACACAGGGCCAGACCATGAAGAGCATTATTTTGCCGCAGGCGGTCAAAAGCGTTCTTCCCGCTTTGGGGAATGAGTTTATCACATTGCTCAAGGAAACGTCAGTTGCCGGTTATATCGCGGTTACGGATTTAACCCGCGCGGCGGATCTTGTCCGGAGTAGGACCTTTGACGGCTTTTTTGCCTACATATCCATTGCGGTTGTTTATTTTGTGCTGGTAATGGGGATCAGCTGGCTGCTCAGAAAAGCGGAAAGGAGGCTGGCTAAGAGTGATCGACGTTAAAAATCTTACCAAATCATTTGGAGATCATTTGGTACTCAACAATGTTTCGGAGCATATTGAAAAAGGTGAAAAAGTTGTTATTGTAGGACCGTCTGGCTCTGGAAAATCTACCTTTCTCCGCTGTCTGAATCTGTTGGAAATCCCAACTTCAGGCGAAATCTGGTTTGAGGGGAAGAAGATTAACGCTCCTAAGACGAATGTCAACAAGCTTCGTCAGAAAATGGGAATGGTTTTTCAGCATTTTAATCTTTTTCCGCATTTGACGGTGATGCAGAATATCACGCTGGCGCCGGTTAAACTCAAGCTTCAGACGAAAGAGGAGGCGGAACAAAACGCGGTTCGTTTGCTGGAGCGGATTGGACTGGCCGATAAAGTGGACGCGTATCCGTCCATGATTTCCGGTGGCCAGAAGCAGAGAATCGCCATTGTGCGAGCGCTCGCGATGAATCCGGATGTTATGCTATTTGATGAACCAACTTCGGCCCTTGACCCTGAGATGGTCGGAGAAGTTCTGGAACTGATGAAAGAGCTGGCGGACGATGGGATGACAATGGTAGTGGTCACTCATGAGATGGGCTTTGCCCGGGAAGTCGCCACCCGTGTGCTGTTTATGGACGAGGGCGGTATTATGGAGCAGAATTCTCCAAAAGAATTTTTTGCGAATCCACAGAATCCTCGTTTACAGGATTTCTTGTCCAAAGTGCTTTAAAGAAAGTTCGTAAAGCTGATTGTGAAACAGCATCATATGAGGGGGATCGATATGGAAAAGATTGCAAGTTTTACCGTGGATCATGATAAATTGGGTTTGGGAATGTATATTTCTCGGATTGATGGAGACATTACTACCTATGATATTCGGATGAAAATCCCGAATAAAGGGGATTATCTGGACGTTCCCGCTATGCATACAATCGAGCATCTGTTCGCCACCTATGCCCGGAATACCGAATGGCGGGATCAGATTATTTATGTGGGTCCGATGGGGTGCCGGACTGGTTTTTATCTTCTGACCAGAAATGTTCCGAATGAAGCGGCAATTAAGCTGACTTATGACGCGTT
>CAUABB010000009.1 GCA_958427155.1 uncultured Oscillospiraceae bacterium
CCATTTTCATGAGTGATAACGGTATCCGGGGAGCCTTCGCTTCCCGCCGCGGCAATGGTTAAAACGGTGCCAACCGGGAGCGCTTCAGTTACCGGAATTCCTTTGGAGTAGTAATCCCAGAAGTCGCCGTCGTAGGGAACCCCAGCTGCAATGGCTTTTGCGGAGTCGATAACACTGCCCCCGCCGACCGCCAGGATAAAGTCAATTCCTTCTTTTCGGCAGAGATCAATCCCCTGGTAGACAAGGCCGCTACGAGGATTTGGCATGACACCACCCAGCTCAATATAAGGAATGCCATACTCATTCAGAGAAGCGGTTACAGCGTCAAAAACGCCGTTTTTCTTAACAGAACCGCCGCCGAAGTGAACCAAAACCTTACTGCCGCCAAACCGTTTGACCAGTTCGCCGACGCTTTTTTCGCCACCCTTTCCGAAAACAAAGTAGGTAGGCGCGTAGAATCTGAAATTTTCCATGATGTTCCTCCTGATGATATGAATGGTTTAATGTCTTCTATATACAGGGCAAAATTTCTCCGGAAAAAGAAAAGCTTGTCCGGTTTGTCTCCACTTATTAAAATTATGATACCATGGCACCCCTTCGATTGCAAGCGGTTTTCTGACGAAAAAACGGATGTTGAATTAAATTTTAAATGGGATTTTCCGCAGACGCCAAAAACCTTGAAAAAGCTTTGTGCAGTTTCCTAATTGCTTGAAAGAGAACCGGATGGTATTCTTGTAAAGAGCAGGCGCGAGATGCGTCTTTAAAAGCTGTGTTTTATACGGGAAAGGAAGAGCATTTATGGTTCAAAGCGGAACAGAAACGGTAGAACGCTGGGGCGTTTTTGAAATAGCGGTCGCCGGAAAGGCGGATGGAAACCCGTTTGTCGATTATGAAATTCAAGGGACCTTTACCCATCCCTGTCAGACGGTTCGGGTGGATGGCTTTTATGATGGGGACGGAATTTATAAAGTGCGTTTCATGCCCTCTTTTGAAGGGGAATACCAGTATGAAATTTCGGGAAGCTTTTCGGATGAGCCTTTATCCGGAAGCTTTACGGTAATGCCTCCTTCCGAAAAGAATCACGGTCCGGTTCGGGTGGCGAATACCTATCACTTTGCCTATGAAGACGGTACCCCCCACTATTCGATTGGAACAACCTGTTATGTCTGGCATCTCCAGTCCGAAGAGCTGCAGGAGCAGACGCTGGAAACACTGAGAAACAGTGCTTTTAACAAGATTCGTTTCTGTGTCTTCCCCAAACATTATGACTACAATCTAAAAGAGCCCTTCTGTTATCCATTTGAAGGGTCTAAAGAAGACGGTTGGGATTTTACCCGTTTTAATCCCGCTTATTTCCGCCATCTGGAGCGCCGGATTGCCGACCTGATGGCTCTTGGGATTGAGGCGGATATCATTATGCTTCATCCTTATGACCGCTGGGGCTTTTCCGATATGGGCGCCGAAAACGACGACCGGTATTTTAAATATCTGATCGCCCGCATTTCCGCTTTTCGGAATGTTTGGTGGTCTTTAGCCAACGAGCATGACCTGATGAAGGCCAAAACGGTTGCGGACTGGGAGCGCCTCGCGGGAATTATCTGTGAGAAAGATCCATACAGGCATCTTCGTTCCATCCATAACTGCGGTCCGTTTTATGATCACAACCGCCCTTGGATTACCCATTGCAGCCTTCAGCGTCAGGAGATGCACCGTTCAACCGAACTGACGGCGGAAATGCGGGAGCGGTATCAAAAACCGGTGGTTTGGGATGAAATCTGCTATGAGGGAAATATCAACTGGTGCTGGGGAAATATTTCCGGGAAGGAACTTACCCGCCGGTTCTGGGAAGCGACAATCCGCGGTGGATATGCTGGCCACGGAGAAACTTACCTTGGCCATGACGATATCCTCTGGTGGTCTCATGGAGGAAAGCTGTATGGGGATTGTCCGGAGCGCCTTAAATTTTTAGCGAAGGTCTTTAACAGGGTTCCCGGCCTTGGCCTTTCGCCTGAAAAAAGGGTGATGTTTGATGAGTTTGCCGGAATTTCAAAAGACGGAAGCTATCGGCTGTTTTATTTTAGCTGGTTCCGCCCTTCTTTCCGCGACTTTGATTTTGGGGATGAAAAATGGGAAGTCACCGTACTGGACACTTGGGAAATGACCGAAACCAAACTGGGGATACAGACCGGGAAGTTCCGGATTCCTCTTCCCGGCAAGGAGTATATCGCGATTGAGATGCGTAAAATTCTTGACAATCCTTCTTGAATTTATAATAAGAAAAAATAGTGAAAAAGCCCCGTATAACGGGGCTTTTTTGATTAATAGAAAGGATTGAAAACTTAAGACCGCAATTTTTTTACCTTCATAGCGCGCAGGGAGTTTAAGATTGCCAGTAGTGCTACACCAACATCGGCAAAGATTGCGATCCACATAGAGGTGATACCGAACAGGCTTAACAGCAGAACGATAACTTTAACTGTCAAGGCAAAAACGATATTCTGGATAACAATCCGTCGGGTTTTTCGGGCAATCCGAATCGCGAGAGGAAGTTTTTCCAGATCGTCAGTCATCAATACTACGTCGGCTACTTCAATTGCCGCGTCTGAACCAATTCCTCCCATTGCAATACCCACGTCAGCCCGGGCAATCACTGGAGCGTCGTTGATTCCATCCCCGACAAAAACGAGGTTTTCCTTTCCGTCTTTTGTCTGGAGAAGTCGGTCAACCGCCGCAACTTTATCTTGGGGGAGAAGATTTGCCTGCCAGTCGGTTATGCCAGCTTCTGTTGCGATGATTTCCGCCGCGGCCGGCAGATCTCCTGTCAACATGACAACTCGTTTGACGCCTTCTTCCTTTAGCTGGCGGACAGCCTTCTTTGAAGTGGATTTTAAGGTATCAGCAATGGAAATAGAACCCAGAAAACGCCCGTTTTTAACAAGGTAGACAACGGTACCGACAGGATCTTCCGTTTTTTGAGGTTGGACTGCGTTCTGCTCCAGCAACTTGAGATTTCCCGCCAGCAGGGTAGTCCCGTCCTTTAAGGTTACGGTAGTTCCAAAGCCTGCATTTTCTGTACTTTGCTCAATTTGAGCGTCGTCGACAGGCCTGCCGTATCGGCTTAGAATCGATTTCGCAATTGGGTGGGAAGAACGGGCTTCTGCAAATGCCGCAGCTTCCAACAGTTCTTCCTCTGTCACACCTTCCGCGGGAGAAAGAGCCTGAACAGAAAAGCTTCCTCTGGTTAAGGTGCCTGTCTTATCCAGCACAACTGTCCCGGTTTTACAAAGAGCTTCCAGGTAATTGCTCCCTTTGATCAGAATCCCCTGCTTTGAGGCGCCGCCGATTCCACCGAAAAACCCAAGTGGGATGGAAACAACCAGCGCACAGGGACAGGAAATAACTAAAAAAATCAGAGCGCGGTAGAACCAGTCAGGGAAGGTGGAAAAACCAAGGAAAAAGGGAGGAACAAGGGCGGTAAATACCGCGCAGAGGACAACAACCGGGGTATAAATCCGGGCAAATTTTGTGATAAATTTTTCGGTATTCGCTTTGCGAGAAGCCGCGTTTTGAGTAAGGTCCAAAATTTTGGAAACGGTGGAGTCGTGAAACTCTTTTTCTACCTGAATTTCCAGCGTTGCATTTTGGTTAATGGTGCCGGAAAGGACTTCGTCTCCCTCTACTGCTTCTCTGGGAATTGACTCGCCTGTCAAAGCCGAGGTATCCAGAAAGGAACCTCCGCTTATAATTTTCCCGTCTAAAGGAACTCGTTCTCCGGGGTTGACAACAATAATTTCTCCGGGGATGACTTCCTCCGGTTTGCAGCGGGTAAGCACACCATTTACCCGCTTGCGGGCAAAATCAGGCCGGATGTCCATTAAGGCCGTGATCGAACGGCGGGACCGACTGACAGCAATATCCTGCAACATTTCTCCAAACTGATAAAAGAGCATAACTGCAATTGCTTCTGAAAACTCGCCGATCGCAAAAGCACCGATTGTCGCAATCGCCATCAAAAAGTTTTCGTCAAAGACTTTTCCCCGAAAGATATTTCGGAGTGCCCGCCACAAGACATCCGCTCCGACAATCAGATAACCGGCAATAGAAAGGGAAAGAGAAAGCAAGAACGGCATTGGAATCAGTTTTACACAGACCAGAAGCAGCAGAGCTGACACTAAGCGGACAGCCATTGGCTTCCAGCCGGATTTATTATCGTGCTGGTGATCGTCCCCGCATCCGCATCCTCCTCCGCTGTGTTTCTTAGAGCGGCGTTTCAGCTTTTTCATTTCTTCGGGGTGTTCAAAGGGATTATATGGGGGGTAAAGAGATCCTCCGCACCCTGCACACCCCGTGCAATTTCCGTCGCACCCGGATGGCTTAGAAGCGACAGAAGTGTTATTTCCGGTGACATTTTTGTATTCGCCGGTCTCATGCAGCTTTGCATGATTATCCATATTACTGCCTCCTTATTTAAGCTTGGAAAACTGTTTGAAAATATCAACAAGGTTTTCAAGGGTGTCCTGTACGTCTCCAGACTCAATTCCAGAGCGGACACAGTGTTCAATATGATCTTCCACAAGGAGAAGAGAGACATTGGTAATTGCCGAGCTAACGGCCGAAATCTGTGTAAAAATATCCTCACATTCTCTGCCGTTTTCCACCATCGTTTTAATCCCGCGAATCTGCCCTTCAATTCTGGACAGACGAGCTAAAACGGCCTCATTATACTGATGCTTGTTCATCGTAGGTTTTCCTCTCTGTTTGATATTGTATTACAAGCAAAATACCTTATACCCCTATAGGGTATATTAAGCATACACTTTTATCTTCTTTTTGTCAAGTGATTTTATTTCTATTGTTAAAACTTTTCAGCTAAAAAATACCCGTCCTGTTACACAGGACGGGTATTTTAAAGGGTATCTTGATCGGGAGGAATATACCGAAGAAGATCTGAAATATCACATTCCAAAACACGGCAAATCCTGGCAAGCACGCCCAAATCGGGACGTTGTATCTCGTTTCGACAGTAGGCGAGCAACTGTGAATATTGAATTTCTGCCATTTTGGAAAGTCGACTTTTACTGATATTGTGCTTTTCCATATAATCGTTCAGGGTAATTTCGCATCTACCCCAGTCAATTGTATACTCAAACATATCTTACCCCTGTTTTTGTTATAATTCCAGTATAAATAGGAAACATGGTGTTGTAACCTCTGAACATATATAGTATAATTATACACAGGGGATAATTTTTTATTCCTATTTGAGGGCTACCGGTTTTCCGGTGTACCAATACCAGGTGTTTCTTTGTTTGCCCCCTTGCTTTCCAAGAAACGCCAAAAAGGCCGAGCGAATTTTCGCCCGGCCTTTTTAAGTCATATGAGGAACACTATTCTTCAATAAACAGAACTCCTAAGGTATTGGGACCACAGTGGGAAGCAATTGTTGAACCCGCCACTGTTTCGGCGATTTCGTGGAAATCATAAAGCTCCTCAATTTTACGGCGGACACTTTCAACAATTTCCTTACTACAGTTGGTATGGGTGAGAAAAACCAGGTCTTTTTTCATCTTTTTGGGGGCGGATTTTTCGGCATTCATCAGCTTATCTTCCGTATAAAGAGGCAACACCTTGTCAATCGTACCACGGTACTTTTTACCAACCTTCATTTCCCCGTCTACGACCTCAATACAGGGTTTAAGCTTTAAAAGGTTTGCTCCCAGCGCGGCGATACCCGAACAGCGCCCCCCTTTATAAAGGTAGTCAAGGCGGTCCAGAATGAAACTCGCCCGAATTTTTGGAATAATTTCCTCTTCGTGAGCGATAATTTCTTCTACCGAAGCACCGTTGTTCCGCAGAACCGCAGCTTCAATGACTGCGTGCCCGTGCCCGGTTGAAAGATTTTTGGAATCGATAACCGTCACGTTTTCAAAGTCCGCAGCAGCAATACAAGCGTTTTGATAAGAGCTTGAAAATTTAGAACTGATGGTAAAATGGATCAGCGCGGTATCTGGAGAAGTTTGACGTTCCCTGAAAAAGTCGAGATAGTCAGCAACAGAGGGAGCTGCTGTTTTAGGAAGTTTCCCTGTTTTAGCAACAGAATCAAAGATTGTCTGTGCAGTAACCTCGATCCCGTCTTTCATGGAAGCATCCCCCAGACTGATGTACAGCGGGATAATTCCAATATCGTAGCGGGACAGCTGCTCGGGTGAAAGGTCGCAGGTACTGTCGGCTGAAATGCGAATCGTTCCAGACATAAAGGTGCCTCCTTTTGAAGTTTTTATCATATATCTGTTATTTTACCTGTTTTTTAGTGAGATTTCAATTCTTTTCCGGTACTTTCGGTCAGGTATGCTTATAAAAAATTTTCCCTGCGTCATACTAATGATAAATTGGTTTAAAGGGAGGAAAAGAAATGGAGTTTATGTTGGATATTGGGGAAATTATTCTACGCTCCGTTATTTCAGTCACTGTCCTTTTTGTTTTAGCAAAGTTAATGGGAAGTAAACAGATTTCACAGCTCACTTTTTTTGACTATGTCATTGGAATTTCTATTGGATCCATTGCCGCCGAAATGTCTGCAAATGATGAACTTCCTTTCCATTTCCCCCTGATTGCTATGATGGTATATGCCGTGATTGCGATTGCGATTTCGGTTGCCACCAATAAGTCAATTCGGATTCGGCGGTTTATGAATGGTACCCCGTCAATTTTAATCGATCGGGGAAGGATTCTTCGAGAAAATCTCAAGCATGAAAAGATTGATTTGAACGAACTACTCGGTCAGTGTCGTGGACAGGGATACTTCAACCTTGCGGATATTGATTTTGCTATTTTGGAAACAAATGGGAAACTCAGTATCCTTCCCCGCAGCAGAAAACGTCCGGTAACACCGGAAGACCTGAATCTCACTCCGCCGGAAGAGGGGCTGTGCGCCAATGTTGTTATCGATGGGCAGGTAATGGAAAAACATCTCAAAGCAGTTGGAAAAAATCGGGAGTGGTTGGAGCGTCAAATGAAATCTCAGGGAATCAAAAGTCTAAACGACATCATCCTTGCTACCTGTGATACAAATGGAAATTTCAGTGCATATCTGAAAAATAAAACATCTCCTAAAAACCTGTTTGACTGATATTTTAGGACAAAAAATACCGCTGTCAAAACCCAGATGACAGCGGTATTTTCATTAGACGGTATGAGAGCGGAGATAGTCACACCAGATAGAATAATAGGATTCGTGAGGATGAACGCCATCCCGGCAGTAACTTGCCGGCATCATGCCGTTTTCATCGGCATAAGCCGAGTAGGTGTCAAGCAATACGGCGCCTTTGCGGGAGGCAAGGTCGGCCAAGGCACGGTTTTTTTCCTGCACATTTTCAACCGAAAATACCGAGGCGCTCCATGTCATTGCAGGATTCGTTGGCAATATGGTCTGCACTACAATGGTGGCATTTGGCTGGTAAGAGCGGATAGTGTCAATTAACTTTTCATAATTTGCGATATAGGAACTGGTTTGGCTGCCCATTTCATTGATTCCCAGCAGAATATAAATCTTTCCGTAATTTTTTGAACTCAGCATGGACAGCAAAGGGGTAACACTAGTGACCCCTGCCGCGGTTGCGCTAGTTTCGTAGCAGTAATCCGCCGTTTCAATATCCCCATAAAGATAGAGGCCATTGGTTAAAGAGTCTCCGACAAACAGCGCGTCACTGAAATAACCGCTGTCTTGCGAAACAGTACTTGCCGAAGATCCGGATGGAGGAGATGTGATACTCTGAGGAGCTTGGTTTTCCTCTTCCGAAGAGGATTGCGATTCATTTGAAGAATTGGAGTCGGATAAAACAGAGGATTGTGAGGACAAGAGTTCTTCCGGCTCTGATTCTTGTTTTTCCTGCCCACAGCCAGAGAGAGGAATGGTCACGATTAGGACTGCGGTTAATAGGGTAGCTAATGAGATAAATACAAATTTTTTTCTTCGCATGCTCTAACCTTCTTGGTCATTTTACAACAAATTTAAGCGTCTTTTTTTAACAGATTTAAATTTAACCTGTAATAGCGGATATCCAAAGTAGATATGGATCAAAAACTATTCTTTCCGCAGAGGAGCAACATATTTTTCCATATACATTTTCATGGCGTTTTCATAAACCATTCCGCCCTCTTCGTGCATCCGCCGGAGGAATTCGTGCTGGTTGACCTCTCCCTCAATCATCCGGCGCTGTTCTTCAGAGAACTTGTTGTCGCCGATGACGTAAACCGCAATGTTGGAGCAGTGGTCCGCTACACGTTCCAGGTCGGCAACCGTTTCCAGATAGATGATTCCAGTATCAACAGAGCATTTTCCTTTTTTGAGCCGCTGGATGTGTTTGGCTTTGAGCATTTCTTCCAATGCGTCAATCGTCTGTTCAAGAGGTTCAACGAGCAGCGCGGTTTGAACATCAGCCTCTTCTACGATTGAGGTTGTCAGCGTGACAATCTCTTCAATTGCCGTAAACATTGTCTTCATTTCTGCCTCGCCTTTTGACGAGAATTTAGCCCCCCTGTTATGGAGCATATCCGCCCGGTCGGCAATGTTAACTGCGTAATCGCCGATTCGCTCAATCTCTGATAGTAAGTGGAGAATATAGGTAACCTGTTTGCTTTCGTTGTCAGTTAATTCCCGGTCGGTCAGTTTTTGGACATAGTTTCCAAGCCGGTCCTCAATCCGGTCAATATTTTCTTCCATCTCCATGACATGGTCAAATTTCTTCTGCTCGAAGGAGTCGAAAAGGCTCATAGCGTCAAGAAGATTCTGCTTTGCGAATTCTGCCATCCGTTTCAGAAGGGTGGTACATTGTCCGATTGCAAGGCCAGGAGAAACCAGAAGCCGTTCGTCCAAAAGGTTTGTTTCTTCCCCATCTTCATCTTTCCCTTTGCGGATCGTAAGACAGGCGAGTTTTTCCAATACCCCGGCAAACGGAATAAAGATCAACGTAACAACTACATTGAAGAGGGTATGAAAGTTTGCAATTCCGCCTTTGTCAATCGCATCCGCCCAGAAGGGAAAGCCGATAGTGTACTGGATGATATAAACGCCGGCCAAAAAAATTGCCGAGCCGATAATATTAAAATAAAGATGGACAATTGCGGCGCGCTTAGCGTTTTTTCCAGTTCCAATACTTGCCAAGATTGAGGTGATGCAGGTGCCGATATTTTGCCCCAGAATGATCGGGATCGCCGAAGCGTAGGTAATTGCCCCTGTTGCGGAAAGCGCCTGAAGAATACCGACTGAGGCAGAAGAACTCTGGATAATCGCTGTTACAATTGCACCAACCAGAACACCTAAGAATGGATTTGAAAGCATCGCAAACACTTGTGCAAACTGTGGAATCTCTGCAAGGGGTTTCACCGCTCCCTCCATGGTGAACATCCCAGTAAAAAGAACCGCAAAACCGAGCAGGATCGTTCCCACATCTTTATATTTTGCCCTTTTTGCCGCCATTAAAAGAATGATGCCAACCACTGCAATAATTGGCGCAAGAGTTGTCGGCTTTAAAAGGGAGAGGAAAAAGTTCGCGTTGGCGCTGTTTTCAAGATCTCCCATCCGCAAAATCTGCGCGGTAACCGTAGTACCGATGTTTGCGCCCATAATAACGCCAATGCAGGAGCGCAGCTTTAAAATCCCCGCGTTGACCAGACCGACGACGATGACCGTCGTCGCGGAAGAGCTTTGGATTGCCGCCGTAACCAGCGCGCCCAGCAAAACCCCTTTCCAGACGCTGTTGGTCAATTTTTCCAGTGTTTTTTCCATTCGGCCGCCTGAGAGTTTTTCCAGGCTGTTGCCCAGTACGTTCATACCGAACAGAAACAGGGCCAACCCGCCGCCCAGCGACACGATCAGACTAAACCAATCCATCTTTTACCCCCAAAATTCTCCGTCTTTTTTGTCGTTTTTTAAGATACACGCTTAAAGGTATTATAGCATGACACATAGATTTCGCATAGGCTTTTTTTAAATTTTACACAAATTTGACATTCGAAAGGAAAAGAGAAAAAAGGAGAAGACTTTTTCTTGTATGCCCATTCCGGTTGTGCTAGAATGAATTGGAAGAAGGACAAACGGGAAATTTTAAAAGCTGACATGATCCGGAAAAGAGCGGTTGATTTTGAAGTAAAGCCTGAAAGGGGTTCTCTCTTTGGAGGGAACGAGCATTTGGATTTAGGGTTCCGGATTGTTTTAAAACTCGTAAAGTCGGGTAGAGCGGTTTTCGGTTCGAAAAGGTTTTGACCGGGAATAATCGTTTCCTGATACAGATCAACAATAAGAAAAAATAACACAATGACACAAAGCGAGGAGGAAACAAAATGCCCCGAAAAAAACAAACATTTCAAACGGTAGACGGTCCGGTTACTGTCTATGTTCCGCTTAGCGCGGAAATGGAAGCGCAGCTTAAGATTGTAGTGGACCATTCCTGGGTGAAACGGAAATGGCTGGATGTCCCCTACGGACCTTTAAAGGATGAGGTTATGGATATCTACCTGCCCAATGAAGGGGATGGCCCCTTCCCGGTTATCGTGATGATCCACGGCGGCGGCTGGCGGGAGGGAGATAAAAATTACCTGGAGGTTCACAGCGGAATGAGGGCGATCCCGTTTGGGTTCGCGGTTGCCTCTATTCGGTACCGGTTGGCCCCGGAGCATCCCCATCCCGCTCAGATTCATGACGTAAAGGCGGCGATCCGGTTTATAAAGGCGAATGCCGCGGCCTATCACCTTCGGGCGGATAAGGTCGCCGTCTGGGGCGGCTCAGCTGGCGGACATTTAGCGGCCCTAGCCGGGACTTCGGCAAACCGGCCGGAATTGACCGATCTGTCGCTTGGAAATCCTGATATGGACGAGTCAGTCGGAGCTGTGGTTGACTGGTATGGACCGATCTGGCTGGACCGGACCGCGGAAGATTTTGAGCGGCTGAATGTTTACACCGACGCCCAACAGGGAAAGATTGGCGGTTTAAAATGGCACTGTGAGTTGTTTGGTTGTAAAGAGGAAGAACTGCCGGAGCGTTA
Source organism: uncultured Oscillospiraceae bacterium (assembly GCA_958427155.1). Taxonomy (GTDB): domain Bacteria; phylum Bacillota; class Clostridia; order Oscillospirales; family Ruminococcaceae; genus Metaruminococcus_A. The sequence goes on from CAUABB010000009.1 coordinate 11,043, forward strand.
TCGTGAATTTTCTCCCGCAACCTATATCACCAAAGATTGCCCGCCTTTTTTAATCCAGCACGGAACGGTTGACCCGTTGGTGCCTTACCTGCAGTCGGTCGATTTTGACAAAGCGCTTTCCGAAGTAATCGGAGAGGAAAAGGTGACGCTGGATCTGCTCCATAACCAGGGACATGGAAGCTTTGTCTTTGAAAGCCTTGATAACGCCAAACGGATTACCGATTGGCTGAAAGAAGTAATGGACCTGTAAAAACTCAATAGATTTTAATTCAAAAGATAAGGAGGACCAAACTGTGCCTAGAAAAAAACAAACCTACCAAAGCGTGAACGGCCCTGTTACCGCTTACGCGCCCATCAGCATTGATTTCCAGAACACGTTACGGATTTCGGAAGACCGCTCCTGGATCAAGAGAAAATACCTTGATGTCTCCTACGGTCCCCTAAAGGAAGAGGTCATGGACATCTACCTTCCCAATGAGGGAGAGGGCCCCTTCCCGGTTATTGTGATGATTCACGGCGGTGGCTGGTGCGACGGGGATAAGACCTATTGGGAGCCAAACGGCGGAATTAAGGCGGTTGCGTTCGGCTTCGCGGTAGCTTCCATCAACTACCGGCTCGGGCCGGAGCATCCCCATCCCGCTCAGATTCAGGATGTCAAGGCGGCGATCCGCTTTATCCGGGCGAATGCGGAAAAATATGGCTTTGACCCTGAACGGATCGCGACCTGGGGCGGTTCGGCCGGCGGACATCTGGCAGCGCTCGCCGGAACCGCGGCGGATGTTCCCGAGCTGACCGACCGTTCCCTGGGAAATCCAGATCAGTCCGAAGCGGTTCAGGCCGTGGTTGACTGGTACGGCCCGATCTGGATTGACCGGAGCGCGCAATATTTTGAAACCCTTAACAAATTTACCGACGCCCAGCAGGCCGGCGAAACGCCGGAACGGTTCCTCGGACTGTTGCAGTGCTCACCGGAAGAGCTGCCTGAAAAAGCGGTGGCTTTTTCACCCGCAACCTATATTACCAAAGACTGCCCGCCCTTTTTAATTCAGCATGGGACAGTTGATCCGGTGGTTCCTTACCTGCAGTCGGTCGACTTTGACAAGGCGCTTTCCGAAGTGATTGGAGAAGACAAAGTCACCTTGGATTTGGTTCACAACCAGGGGCACGGAAGCCTAGTTTTTGAGAGCTTTGACAACGTAAAGCGGATTACTGACTGGCTGAAAAGCGTATTGTAATCCTTGATCATGAAAAAAACGGAGATGAGCAAGATGAAAAAAGAAGTGCAGTATAAATACATTACGCCAGATGTTTTTAAAAAGCGGCTCGCCCAGGCACCGGTCGCCTACCTTCCCTTGGGAACCATTGAGTGGCACGGGGCACATCTCCCGCTTGGGGCGGACGGCATCCAGTCTGAAGAATTGTTCGGAATGCTTGCCGAGGATGTGGGCGGAATTGTCCTGCCGATGCTTTTTTGCGCTCCTGACGCCAAAAAGGTGGAACCGGATGGGACGGAGCATTACGGAATGGATTTCTGGTTCGAAAAAGATCCGGACAGCTTTATGGCCTATCCGACCCAGCAGCTTCCGGGAAGTATCTACTATATGGAGGAAGACCTTTTCGGCGCTATGATCTTTTCGATTGTCAAACAGCTTGCCCGCGCCGGTTTTAAGCTTGTGGTCATGCACGGGCACGGCCCATCTTTTATCTGGGTGGAGAAGCATTATAAAGAGCTCGAGGAGACTTATGGAATTCGGGTGATCACCTGTTATATGCAGGATAAACCGGAGATGAAGGGATATATGGCTGATCATGCGGCGGGAAACGAGACCATGATCACCCGCGCTCTTTACCCGGAGCTTGTCCATATGGAGAATCTGCCGAAAGAGGGATGGCCGCTCGGGATGTTCGGGGAGGATCCTCGTGTGGTCGGAACAGAGGAAAACGGGAAGAAATTAATTGCCTATCACCGGGAGCGGATGGGAAAGATCATCCGGGAAATTCTTGACGGGAAAGAGCCGGAACTGGAGCACTGGACACAGAAATAAGCGAAAAGCGGGGAGATAGGATCAATGGGAATTTCATATAACACCTACGGCGAATGCCCATATGTCAAAAATAATACGTTTATCGGTCAGGATCCGGAAACGGAGCCCCTTCCCCTCTACCGGGAGATACGAGGGCGGCTACCCCGGCCGGTCTGGGACGGCCATGAGGATGTTATCCCCTGTTATGACTACGCGTGGGAAACGGCGTTTGGAAATCTCCGGCGGCCCAATCCGGAAGCCGGTTTTGTCACAAATTTTATCGACACCGCCTTTAACGGCTGCCTTTTTATGTGGGATACCGCCTTTATTGCCATGTACGGCCGGTACGCTTCCCGGATTTTTAACTTTCAGAAGTCGCTCGACAACCTGTATGCCCGCCAGTACCCGAAAGGCTTTATCTGCCGTGAGATCTGGGAAGAGGAAAAAGGAGAAAGCTTTCACATGTACGATCCTTCCTCCACCGGGCCGAACATCCTCGCCTGGAGTGAATGGCAGTACTATGAGCAGACAAAGGATTTAGAGCGGCTGAAACGGGTATTTGATCCGATCCTCGCCTACCACCTTTGGATGAAAGAAAACCGGACCTGGCGGGACGGAACCTATTATACTTCCGGCTGGGGCTGTGGGATGGATAATATGCCCCGCCTTCAGCCCGGATACAACGTCATGTTTTCCCACGGACATATGGTTTGGGTGGACGCCTGCATTCAGGTGGTCATTTCCGCCAAGTATCTTGTCAAAATGGCGGAAACCCTTCACCGGGAGGAGGACGTGGATCCGCTCCGGGAGGAAATAGCGGCGTTAACCGCTTTTATCAATGAAACACTTTGGGATGAGCGGGATGCGTTTTATTTTGATTTGTGGAAGAATGGGAAGCTCAACCATGTCAAGACAATCGGTTCCTACTGGGCGCTGTTAGCGGACATTGTCCCACCGGAGCGGATCAAGCCGTTTGTGGCGCATCTTGAGAATCCGGCGGAATTTAACCGTCCGCACCGCGTCCCGTCTATTTCCGCGGATACGCCGGGGTATGTTCCCGGCGGGGATTACTGGCGGGGCTCTGTTTGGGCGCCCACCAATTATATGCTGCTAAAAGGGCTTTTCCATGTAGGAGAAAAAACGCTCGCTCATGAAATTGCCCTGAATCACTTGGAAAACACCGTGAAGGTTTATCATCAAACCGGGACTCTCTGGGAGGATTACGCGCCGGAGGCGGCGGAGCGCGGGAGTCTGGCGCGTCCGGCGTTTGTCGGTTGGACGGGTTTGGTTCCCATCGCCGTTTTGTTTGAATATGTTTTTGGAATTCAAGCGGATGAAAAGCATAACAAAATTGTTTGGGAGGTCAATCTTACCGAACGTCACGGAATTCAAAATTATCCGTTTGGCGGGGCGGATGTGGACCTGCTTTGTGAAGCCCGCACGGAAGAAGAGCGTCCGAACATCACGGTGAGGAGTAGTTCTCCGGTTACGGTGGAGGTCCATTGGAAAGATGAAATTTTTACTGTGAAGAGTTTTTAAGTCCCGATTCGGGACGAGGAGATCGCTGAATGGGAGCCGACTTCTGAAAGAAGGAGGCTCTTTTTCAGACCGAACGGATGTGGCGCCCGCCATTTTAAAAGGAGGAAAAAATGTTTCGTGAAATGAGGCGATCGGCCCAGCGGCTGCCGGGAAAAGAAGCCTGGGAGCTTTTAAAAAACGGTTCCGATGGAGTATTGGCTTTGCTGGGAGACGGAGGATATCCTTATTCGGTTCCCTTGAATTACGTTTTGATGGAGAATTCGGTTTATTTTCACTGCGCCCTCAAAGGCCATAAAATGGATGCGGTTAATCAGTGCGGCAAAGCCTCCTTCTGCGTGGTGGAAAAGGGCGACGTTGTCGCGCCGCTGCGGGCGACGGACTATAGAAGCGTCATCGCGTTCGGGCGGATCCGGATTGTGACGGAAGAACCGCTCAAGCGAAAAGCGCTGACCGCCCTTGTAAAAAAATACAGCGCCGCTTTTTGGGATGAGGGGATGAAAGAAATTGAGAACGCTTGGCAACAAACGGCGGTTTTGGAGCTGAAAATTGAGTATCTCAGCGGAAAAAAAGCAGCTGAAGCAGTGACAAGTTTTATGGAGGAAAAAGAGACGGCTTGCGAGCCTACCCCAAGAAAGTTATAATAACCCATGTAAAGAATGGTTTCAAACAACAGCAGATATAAAATTTAAACACAGAAAGGATCTATTTTACAATGAAACAGATTAAGGTCGGCGGGCTGCTGTCCGCGTCACAGGTAGCGCTTGGCTGCGGCCGGTTCGGAAAAAATACGCCGCAGGAGGGAGACCGCCTGATCCGCGCCTGTCTGGAAGAAGGAATCAATTATTTTGATTTAGCGGATATTTATATGGGCGGAGCTTCAGAAGAACGGTTTGGAGAGGTTCTGGCGATGGAGCCTTCTCTTCGGGAAAAAATGCTGATCCAAAGCAAAGTTAGTGTTCACGAGGGGCATTATGATCTGTCAAAGGAGCATATTTTAGAGGCTGTCAACACCTCTCTTCAGCGTCTCGGGACCGATCATCTCGACTCGCTCCTTCTCCACCGTCCGGATACGTTACTGGAGCCGGAAGAGGTCGCGGAGGCGTTTGAGATTCTTCACCGGGAGGGAAAGGTTCGCTATTTCGGTGTTTCTAACTTCAAGCCCCTTTTCATGGAACTTTTGCAGCAGGCAGTTCCCCATAAGTTGATTGCGAATCAGCTCCAGTTTGGCTTGATGCACACCGGGATGATTGACTCTGGGATCCATATGAACATGGAAGATCAAGCGTCGATTGGTCGGGATGACAGTATGCTGGAGTATGCCCGGCTTCATGGCGTTACTATCCAGGCGTGGTCCCCTTTCCAATATGGTTGGTTTGAGGGGGTTTATCTGGATAATCCTAAATTTCCCGAGCTCAACCGGGTGATCAATGAGGTGGCCGCGTCATATGGTGTAACCAATACGGCCATTGTCATTGCCTGGATTTTACGGCATCCGGCGGGAATTATGCCCCTTTGCGGAACGGGAAATCCCAACCGGATTCGGGAGATCGCCAAGGGCGGAGAGATTACCCTGACCCGGAAAGAATGGTATGATATTTACAAAGCGGCGGGAAATCAGCTGCCGTAATTTTTATTATGAAAAAGAGGAATTGTCATGAGGAAGATAACGGGAATTTTGCTTGCGCTTCTCAGCTTTTGTGTTGGGCTGATTGTTGGAGCGATTTTTTCCCCGGTTAACGGAATTGGGAACAATAACGGAAACACCTATTATTGCGGAAAAGGGAAAAAGATGTAAAGAACCCGGACTGGGGCCTCTCTCCTTTTCGGTCAGAAAAGCTGAAAAATCAAAACAGCCCGTCTTTTAAGACGGGCTGTTTTAGCGTAATCCGTGTTATTTTCCGAAAATTTCCGCTGCCGCTGCCATGTTTTCAATGACAGGCACTCCGAAAGGACAGCGGGACTCACAGCTTCCGCATCTAATGCAGTCGCTGCCGCTGGCGGAAAGACCTGCGTAGTGGGAGCGGATAGAGGGCGGGACGTTTGCCGTATCCAGCCGGGCAATATCCAGATATTTGTTGACGGAAGCGATGTCAATTCCCGCCGGGCAGGGCTGACAGTGGCTGCAGTAAACGCAGTTGCCCCGGAAATCGTTCCGGAGCGTCCCAAGGATAGGGGCGTAATCCTTTTCCTCTTCCCCGACCTCAAAGTAACGGACGGCCTCTTCCACTTCCGCACGGGTTTTGCAGCCGAGCATCACGGCGGCCACCGCGGGACGGGTCAAAGCGTAATGGATGCACTGCGGAACCGTCATCGGCTTGCCGAAAGGCGTGTGCTCCGGAGAGATCAGTTTGCCGGCGCCAAGCGTTTTCATTACCGTAATGCCGACGCCTCTCTGCTCGCAGAGTTTATAGAGAGCGGCGCGGGTAGGGTCCATTCCCTTAAAGGCCGCTGTGTCGGGAGAATCATTGAGAACGTGAACATCAGCCGGATAAAGGTCAAAGGCGGGGTTGATGCTGAAAAGCATCATTTCGGGGACGCCGGTTTCAATAACGCGCATCGCCATTTTGGGGTCATGAGAGCTGAAGCCGATAT
>CAUABB010000010.1 GCA_958427155.1 uncultured Oscillospiraceae bacterium
TCCGTCCGCTTCCAGCTCCAGTCTCCCCTTTTCTGTATTAATAATCGGATAGCCCGCATCTGGTGTAACAGTAAACGGCGTATGCGGATTTTTGCTGAAATAATATTTCAAATCTCCGCTGCCGCATTCCTCATCCGCGCCCAGAATCAGTCGGCAGTTCGAAGAAAGTTCCACCCCCAGCTCTTTCAGACATTTCATCGCGTAGAGGACCGCAACCGCCGGCCCTTTGTTATCAGCGGTTCCGCGCCCGTACAGGTTATTCCCCTCTCTGGTCAGCGTGAGAGGCGGACGGGTCCAACCGGTTCCTACCGGAACAATATCCAGATGAGCAAGAATGCTCAGTTTTGTCTCTTTCCCGTTCATATCGCCCGTTACAACATAATTTTCGTGATTGACAGCGGTAAATCCCGCATCAGCAATCATCCTTTCCGCCAGCGCGAGCGCCTCGGCTGGGCCTTTCCCAAAAGGCTTTCCCGGCAGAGCGGGTCCCCGGGCGCTTTCAACCGCCACAAGAGCGGCAATGTCTTTTATTAAGTCTTCTGTATGTTCTTCAAAATAACGATGGATTGCTTCCTTCATCTCTGTCATCCTTTCTGCAGCGTTTTGTTTCTTTCAGTATAACACCTCTAATAAAAAAAGGAAGCTTTTTCTCGCTCCCTTTTCATTTCTTATCTTCTATGTCTGACAAAAGCCAGTCCTTTTCTACTTTAAGCGCTCTCGCGAAACAGGCAACTTCATAATCCGTAACAATTCTTCGATTCCGTTCAATCTTACTGATTACCTTTTGATCCATATTCACTTCCATCGTCTGCATTCGCGCCGCCAGTTCTGCCTGCGACAGCTTTTGCCTTTTTCGAGCTTCTTTAATTCGCGGGCCAACTATATTTTTATTTCCGCGAAATTCCATCGCTTTCATAAAGTATCCCCTCGCAAAATACGCTTTTAAAAGTATTTTTTCTTAACCTTATCACAAAATATTTGCTAAAACAAGGCCGCATAACCGTATTTTGAAAAAGAGGTATCATTTTAAAACTTTACCAAAGCCTTCTTACAAAGTTGCTCCAAAGCAATCCCGTTCTTTTAAAACAGGAAGAAAAACGGCTAGCTTTATCGCCTTCCCCTCGAGGGGAAGCCGGGCGCTGGAAGCGCTGGAAAAGCGGGGGATGAACTGTCAACGTTAAAGCGTACGGGTAGCAAAACAGCGCACTGCTTTTGCAGTGCGCTGTTTTTGCTGTTACGCTTCGTGGTCAATGATACATTCACTGCCGCCGCAGGAAATTTCAAGACGTTTTGAATTAAACTCCGCTTTACAGAAAGGATTGTCATACCGCGGATAATCCTTAATTTTAATTTCCTCGCCCTTAACGGTCAGCGGGCCGTCCCAGCCAAACCGCATTTCGCCCTGGGAGGGGGAGTTGTATGTAAAGTTAAAGGTGTCGCCGCAGATTTCCACGCCGTCGAACCCGGCCATAAAGTCCTCAAAACTGCCGTTCTGCGCTTTGCTTCCAAGCTCTGCCACCCAGACGTTCGCGTGCCCGTTGGCATGATAGAAAAACGGCTCATCACTGTAATATTTTTCCCACTCTTCCCCGTAAACCGCCTGGTACATCTCCGCCTCAGCCGGTTTCCACTCTGCTCGGTTAAGGGATTTCAAAGCAACATAGGCATTTTCCTTCCGGCCAAAGACCCAACCGCCTTTTTCGACAATCTCATCAAACTCTTTCCGGGGAAAATACGCGTGAGTTTCGAGCATCCGGATACAATCCGCCGGAACCCGGTAAACGCTTAAAACAACATTCTCATGCTGAACGCAGCGGGGCAGGTACCAGTTGCCCGCAAGCGCGTTCGGACGGTCCTTATACTCGAGAGAGCCCGGATGATTGGTAAAAACAAACGCGCGTCCGCCGAGAGTAGCGCCCCAAGGATGCTGCTGATATCCCTGTTTCCCGCGGCGGAAATCCTGAGAGCAGCTAACCGCGTAATCAGGGGTTTTATATACATAAATATCAGTTTGAGTCATCGCGGTAAAGTCCGGATCCTTATCGCAGGGGACGCCGGCGGCGTCACAAAGCCTGTATTTCTCCGAATAAGCGTTGATCCTTTCATTCATCCAGCTGTGCGGATTGATAACCTTTTTAGAATTTTCGATGACTTCCTCATAGCAATACACCTGAAGAGCCCAGAAGAACATGATGTTGTCAAAATCATCCGGGTCAACTCCATACATTCTGGCATCCTTTGAATTCAGACTCATCCGTTCCCTGCTGATAAGGACCGGAATTTTATCATTTGCAACCTTGATAATCGCTTCCGGAACCTGATAGTCATAAATCGCCATCAGCGTGGCAACATCAGACAAACCGCCGCCAATCTCTCCTTCCCCGAAATACATCCGGCAAACCTGACTGATCCCCTCGTTCATCGGATCTACCAGATAACGCGGATAGGTTCGGCCCCGGCTGCCAATCCAAGAGCCCTTAAAAGTATTGATCGCCGTGTCGAACATCAGGGTATTAATCAGCAGGCGGGAACGTTTTTTAATCTCCTCATCGTCGCAATAATGGGCAAGACCTAAAAGGGCAATGATATCCTCCTCATAATAATTGCAGGTCCATTCACTGAACCCAAAGCGAGTCCTCCAGTCCAGCCAGCGGCGGAACATTTTCTTTCCATGCTCTTCATGCCAGGCACCGGTATTCCCGTCAGACGGAAATACCCTATCCGGGAACATGGCCCCTACCAAAATTTCCGCACTGTGATAAAGAGGCTGGTGGTTTTCGGTAAAATAACAGGCGTTGATCTCACCCGGCTCGCTCAGCCAATAACGGAAACCAATCAATTCTGTCTCAATCTCCCCAATAACCTCTTCCGGCAGCATCTCACGGTATTCTTTTAGAATCCGAACAAGGCCCGGAACCGCAAAATCTGCACAGTCCTCCCGGTTGTGTACCCGGTTAAGAGCGCCTTTGAGCTGTGAATAATCAAACTCTTCACTTGCAAGTCCGCGGCGTTTGAGTTCAAGTTTTGCGGCCTCAATAAATACACCGTGAAAGCTCTTTGCCACATTTTGCACGAAAGGATTTGTATGACTGGATGTAACAACATGGGTTAAAAATTCGCTGGTTGTCATAGTGCCCATTTAAACGGATCCTCCTTTAATTTTGCTGCGCATTTCTGCGATTGACATATGGATTTATGATTCTATGTGAATTTCATTATATCACCCGTTTATTTCTGATTCCATTGACAGATTGCATTGAGAATCCTCCACTTTTTTGTGCGAATCACCCCCAATCAATTTTTTCTCCTAAAATAACGCTATACCACCAATTTGCAAGAAAAACACCCTTCTAATCGTTGACAAAACACAGGTAATGTTTTATATTAAAAATAATAATTAGCAAGCTAATAGTTAGAAAGGTACTTTGATATGAAAACCCCTTTTCATTTGATCCTTTTAAAAACATTTCATGCACAGCGTAACTGTGTCCGTCCTTCCATGGCGGAAATCGGGCTTTCTCCCGGTCAGCCGAAAATCTTAAATTTTCTTGCCGCACACAACCGCTGTATGCAGAAAGAACTGGCTGCCGAATGTGAGATCGAACCCGCAACGGTTTCAAGACTTCTCAACGGTATGGAAGAAGCGGGATTGATCCGACGGGAACAAACACCAGGAGATAAACGCGCGGGCTGCATTGTTCTGACCCCGAAAGGAGAAGCGATCCAAAAACAGGCAAGTGAACGGTTTGATCAAATCATGGAAAAAGAACTTCAAGGGTTTACCGAAGAGGAACGGAATCAATTTTCCTCCTACCTTTCCCGGATGTATCAGAATTTGACAGGCCGCACGATTTAAAAAGGGAGGGATCATCATGCTACAAGCAACAGCAAAAGAAGAAGCACAATACCAAAAAATGACCCAAACCCCCGTTCCGAAACTGGTTGTAACCCTGGCTATTCCAACCATCATCAGCATGCTGACCAATGCTATCTACAACATGGCAGACACCTTTTTTGTCTCTCAGCTCGGCACCAGCGCGGCGGGAGCCGTCGGCATTGTTTTTTCCCTAATGGCGATTATTCAGGCCATCGGCTTCATGCTGGGAATGGGGGCCGGAAGCCAGATTTCCCGTCTGCTGGGGCAGCAGGATCATGAACAGGCCGACCGAATCGGCTCCACCTCGTTTTTTACCGCCCTCGCCTTCGGGATCGTCCTCACGGTTTTAGGGCTGATCTTTCTGGATCCGTTGGTTCGCCTGCTGGGCGCAACCCCTACTATCCTCCCCCACGCTAAAAATTACGCCCAATATATTCTGCTCGGCGCGCCGGTCATGTGCGCGTCTTTCGTACTAAATAACATCCTCCGCTCTCAGGGAAAGGCGCTTTTATCCATGATCGGACTCTCTTTCGGAGGCTTTTTAAACATCGCGCTGGATCCTCTCTTTATCTTTGTCTTCAACCTGGAAACCGGAGGAGCGGCGATTGCCACCCTGCTCAGCCAGTGTATCAGCTTCGGCATTATGCTCAGCTTTTTTCTGCGCGGAAAAAGCGTTGTCCGTCTCAGTCTTCGGAAAGTCTCCCGGAGCGCTCAAACCTACCTTTCCATCGTCAAAACCGGCCTGCCCTCCTTCTGTCGTCAGGGCCTTGCCAGCGCGGCTACGGTTGCCCTCAACGTCAACGCGGCTGTTTATGGGGACGCGGCCGTCGCAGCGATGTCAATTGTAGGACGGATCTTTATGTTCGTCTTCTCCGCGATGCTCGGCTTTGGCCAGGGATATCAACCCGTCGTCGGATTCAACTACGGAGCGAAAAAATACGACCGTGTCCGTGAAGCGTTCCGTTTCTCCATTTTAGTCGGCACTGTAATCCTAACGGTTCTGGGAATTGTCGGGTTTCTTTTCGCCCCTCAGATCATGGCGCTGTTCCGCCGGGACGATCTGGAAGTCATCAACATCGGCGCTTTTGCCTGTCAGGCTCAGTGCGTCGCGCTCCTTGTTCAGCCGATAATCACCATCAGCAACATGACTTTTCAGGTAATCGGACGTTCGTGGCAGGCAACTTTTTTGTCCTGCTGCCGTCAGGGCCTTTTCTTCCTTCCCCTGATCGTCGTCCTGCCGCTCTGCTTTGGCATTACCGGAATTCAGCTCACGCAGCCAATTGCCGACCTTCTTACCTTTTTCTGTTGTATCCCGCTTCTTCTCTTTTTCTTCCGGGATTTAAAGCGGATGGAACGGGACAAAGAAACGATAATCTCCGGCGGCAAAGATGGCGCTTCCCACAGTGAAAAATGAAGGCCGTCTATTGTTTCCGGCTTGTCAGCCATTTCCTGAGCCAATTGCTTCGATATATGAAAAAAGCCTTTGAAAATACTCAAGCTGGGATTTAATTTGTTTAACAAAATATTATAATGTCCGTATCGACCACTTAGTAGGGTTGACCGACGTAAAATCACTCTATCCCCGTTCAAACAAATGCTAAACGAAACACCATGATAATTTTAAGGAGGAACTAATTTATGAACTGCTTCACGCTCGACCTAGCGCCGGACGGTCTTGGCAAACTCACCGGTTACGTGCAGGAGCCATCTCCCGAACTCAGCAACATGAACAGGCGCCCCGCCCTTCTCATCTTCCCGGGCGGCGCCTATCAAAGGTGCTCTGACCGGGAAGCCGAGCCGGTCGCTCTCTCTTTTTCAGCACAGGGGTTCCAGACTTTTGTTTTACGGTATTCTGTCAAGGAAAAAGCCAAATTCCCTCAGCCGCTGTTGGACGCCGAAGGGGCAATTCGTGCCTTGCGCGTCCATGCGGATGAATGGAACCTCGACCCCAACCGAATCGCCGTTCTTGGTTTTTCAGCCGGCGGACATCTCGCATCCTGCCTTGCAACTATGAGCGCACCTGAGCTGCGTCCAAACGCTCTAATTTTAGGATACGGCGCATCCAGCTCTTTGGCCTCAAAAGAACGTCCGTGCCCACTTGATCATATTGGTCCTGACACCCCGCCTACCTTCCTGTTTCACACCTGGGAAGATCCAGTTGTACCGGTTGCAAACAGCCTTGCGTTTGCTCAGGCTTTGGACAAATACTCCATCCCGTTTGAGCTGCACATCTTCCAAAACGGACAGCACGGAATGGCTACCGGAAAACCGCTTTCCTCCAACGGAATTCTGGAAAACACTGACCCCGATTATTCCGACTGGATCCGGCTTTGTACCAACTGGCTGTTCCACCGGTTCGGCAGTTTTAAAACCCCGGGACGTCAGTTCTCATACCGAACCGCGGCGGATGAAAACGCCTTTAACGGCAACGTCCAACTCGGGGATCTGCTTCGTTACCCTGAAGCGCGCGAAATTGTTTTAAAGTACCTGCCTGAAATTGAGCGTCACACAATGCCCCGGCTGGTTTCACGCTATTCCGTTTATCAGTACTCTAAATTTGACCCGGAACATCTTCCTTTGGAAAAAGCGGAAGAGCTGGTTCAGGAATTGCTCGCCCTCCCTTTTAAAAAGCGAGCCGAATGACAAAACAACCTGTGGCAAGCGGCATTTATAAGACACGAAAACCTCCCGACCGGAAATTCATCCGGTCGGGAGGTTTTGTTTTAAAAAAGATTCAATCATCGAACGTTTGTCTTTTCTGATACAAAATGATCTGGGGATCTTTCCCCTCGCACCCGTATTCGCAGACAAGAAGATAACGGTCGTCGGCAGCAACGCCATAACATCTATCACTTCCCGGGATTTCAACCTGATTTCCCCAGTATACATGGTTATCTTCCAGCAGCTTTACCTTCTGTCCGTTCGCAAGCTGATACTCCAAATTTACATAAAACCCATTCAACAGATTTAAGTCTTCTACCCGCAGCCCTTTAATTTGAAGGGCGTTTACTTCATCTATTAACGTGTTTTTCTCTCGAAGAAATCCATCAAAACCGCCTCTTTTAATGGCCTCAGCCGCAACACACTCTCCGCCGAAAGGGTGCCCATCTGTTCTGATACACCCTCCGCAATCCTTTCTTTTGCTGCATTGATCGCAAAAATTCATTTCACAAATCGACCGCATATCCGCGTCTCCATTTATCGGTTATTGTTTTCTTTTCCTCATTTCAGCAATCGCCCGGTTCTCTTTTAAAAGCTCCTCAATGAGCTTTGAAAAACTCCAGCGCTGATTCGTAGCCGTTACCACCGCTTTCAGCGGGATCAACGCTTTTTTCTCGTTTAAAGTCTTCAACAGTGTGTTAATCCGCGCGTTTGAAATTCCGCAGAAACAGATAACGCCTCCGCAGGAAAGCTGCTCGCCGGTAGTCTCCTCCTTTTTCTCAAAACCGGGAAACCCTGCAAGATAACCAACCTCTTGTCCCAACTCCTGCGGAGAAACGCAGCGCTCCTCTATTGAAAACTCCTGTAACACCGCTGAAAGAAGCGGCTGAACAGCCTCATCAATTCCATAAGACAAAACCCTTTCTGGAACAGGCGAAATAACATGTGATTTCATATTGGTACGTCTCCTTTTTAAACCAGTTTTTTACCGGCTGTGAATTTTTAATCTTTTTAACAGCCGGAGATTTATTCCGGTACACTTTACGGTTCGTACAGCACTTTAAAACAGATGTCCTGATTATAGTTTCCAAATCCGGCTCCAAAAATTGTTGCGCCACCACAGTGCTCCGCATCTTTTGCCACCTCGACCCTGAACGACCACTGACGCTCATCCAGATCCAACTGTCCAAGATCAATATCCGATACCCGGTCCCCGTCAATATAGGTGCCGGTTTCGTCCACCCGAATTAATTTCAGAAACCCATACTGGCCAATATTGGTGCTCCACCAATCCGGCGTATACCGTCCCCGTTTCCCCCCGAAATCCCCAGGACAGGTCCACTGACCAATTTTAACGCCATTTAAGTAAAATCCAATATCAGAAGGCCAGTTACTATTGACCCCTGGAGCCTCTGATCCAAGTTCCAAGGATATTTCAACCGCCTTAATCCGCTGGCCTTTTAAAAGAAGATTCGGCAGCTTGTATTCCACATATCCAGATGTAAACCATAAAATCCCGCAGTTCACCCGTTCTGGATCCAGAAAATAACGTGGATCATCAAAATATCCAATAATTTTATCGGTCGTAGCGAGTCCACAGGTGGGAAGAACCGAAAAATCCGTATAATGTCCCACCGGCAGAGATATTTCATGTTTTTGAGTAAAACCTGCATTCTTCCGCGGAAACTCAATTTCAATTGAATCCATGTCAAGCCGACAAAGCTTCTGAACGGAACCGTTTATACTTACACGCTGTGCCGAAACAATCCCTGCTTTTTCCAACTTTCCGACATGCATTGTGATAATCGAACTGCTCAGCCCCAGTTCCTTTGCTATTTCTTTAATGTTCATCTCTTTTTCCGCGAGCATCTTCACAATTTTCAGCCGCACCTCACTGGCAAGAGCCTCATAAACAGGAAGCCACCGCGGTGATAAATCAGTTTTCATACTTCACTTCCCTTTTTTATCATGATAGACGAATTTTTTCAAAATGTAAAGAAAAGAATTGACAAACGCAAAATCGTTTATTATCATCATAATTAATAAATATATTCTTTAATTTACATTTATGTTAATCGATTATCCGATCAGAAACGGAGGAATCTTTATGAGCAACATTACTGTAAAAACCTGTGAAAAACGCTTTCCCGTGGCTCCGGATCTTTACGGGCTGTTTTTTGAGGATATCAACCGGGCCGGAGACAGCGGACTTTACCCTGAAATGCTCCGCAACCGCAGCTTTGAGGATTCCATTCCTCCGGAACGCTGCGTCTTAAGCGAGGACGGCGCAACCTTTACAACACCGATGGGATGGTCGGATCAGTTCAACAACGGAGAAGGGCTGCAAAAATGGTTGGCCGATGTTCCACCTACCCCCATTCCCGCCTGGTACGCGGACGGAGCGGAGATGGTTCTGGAACGGCAGGATGTCTTAAATTCTAAACGGCTTGCCGCACTTCGAGTAAATTTTATGGCAGAGGGTTCCATTCAAAACATCGGTTATCACGGAATCGCACTGGAAAAAGGAAAAACATATCTCTTCTACATGTTCGCCAAGGCAGAGAATGCTCCTGTAATGCTCAAAGCCGGCATTTCCTGTGAGAATGGAAGGATGCAGGATGAGACAGTATTTACAGTAACGCCTGGAGACTACCATCGCTACGAATATACCTTTACCGCTGACCAGGATGATTTCAACGGCCGTTTTGTCATCCTTTCCCCAAATGCTTCATCGGTTCTTTTCGGGTTCTGTTCGTTGATGCCAACCGATACCTATAAAGGCCATGGAATGCGTAAAGATTTAATGAAAATGCTAGAAGGGACCAACGCGAAATTTTTGAGATTTCCGGGCGGGTGTATTGTAGAAGGATTTACCAAAGAAACCGCTATGCGGTTTTCAAACACCATCGGACCGGTCTGGGAACGTCCCAGCCATGTCTTGATGTGGCATTACCGCACAACCAACGGGCTCGGATTTCACGAATGCCTGCAAATCTGTGAAGATTTAAACCTGGAACCGATGTATGTGCTCAACTGCGGCCTGACTTGCCAGGGACGAGAACCCGAATTCTTCGAAGGAGACGAGCTGAACTCCCTTTTAGAAGAGGCATTTTCCGCGTTGGAATACGCGCTCGGAGACGTCTCAACCCCTATGGGGCGCAAACGGGCCGAAATGGGGCACCCGGAGCCGTTTAAGCTCACCTATATTGAAATCGGAAACGAAAACAACGGGGAGGATTATTTCTGGCGGTACCAAAAATTTTACGACGCTCTGAAAGAGAAATATCCTCAAATCAAATATATCTCCAACACGCATACGGAACGCGTTGGGCTTCCGACCGAAATGGCCGACGAACACTATTACAACACCCCCGAGTTTTTCGCTGAAAACATCCATAAATATGATGATTACGACCGCAACGGCCCTGAGATTTTTGTAGGGGAATATGCCGTGACTGTCGGAAAAACCGCTACGCTGCGCTGCGCTTTGGCCGAGTCAATGTTCCTGCTTGGAATTGAAAACAACCAGGATATTGTCACCACCACCGCGTACGCCCCTCTCTTCCAAAACGTCAACTATACAGCTTGGTACCCCAATTTAATCGCGTATGACAACCACCGAAGCTATGGAATTCCAACCTACCACGCCCTCTCCATGTTGGCTGAAAACAGGGGAAAAACCGTTGTCCGCACCACAACGGAAACCGATATGCTTCACCGCGAGATTTCCGGACTTCCCGGAATCACCGCTCCAAAAGACGGAATTCGTTTTCGTAACGTAAAATGGAATGGGAAATCAGTTGAACTTTCCCACCAGATCCAAGGTGCATTTACGCTGAAGGACGGTGTATACACCGCGCTCTCCACCCCTCCGGTCCGGAAAGGATATCTTTTCCCCGGAAAAGATATCAACGACTTCGCCGTTTTTGCCGTCTTTGGCGATGAACCAGAGCGCAACTATACTTTCGAGGCTGAAATCTCAGCCGATTCAGAGCTGCCGGTTACTTTAACCGCCTGGTGCCATGCCCCGCAGAGCGTCTTCCGAATTGACGAAACGCAGGTGACAGACGAATTAAGCCAAAAAAATCTGCGCTGCTTTGAATGGACGTTGGACGGCCGGAAAAGCGCTGTCTCCGAATTTTATTATTCCAAGCATTTCCCGCTTGGAGACACAACCGAAGCCGAACTGGATTTAACGCAATACCACACCTACAAACTTGTTACCCGGGATGACGGATTTGACTGTTATATTGACGGCGTTTTAATTCATAAAGCCGATCTTCCGAAATATCCCGCTATCACCTCTTCCGCTTCGGTTGACGGGGAATCTGTCATCATCAAAATCGTCAATTTTACAAAAAAGCCGGAAGAGATTGAAATAAATCTGGACTGCTCTGTTCAAGACGTTTATACGGCAACGGTTTTAACCGGAAATCCGGAAGACGAGAACACTTTGGAACATCCAAACAGTGTTTCGCCCACGGTAACTTCTCACACCGGGGCTTCTCAAAAATTTACTTATTCCGCTCCCGCTTACTCTTTAAATATTTTAAAACTTCAAAAATAATTTTAACGTTTAAGGGAAGGCATAACGCCTTCCCTTTTATTATCTCTCCGTCTTTTATCTGCGCTTTAGTTAAAAAGGTGTTTTTTACTTGCTTTTTTTGACTGAACTATTATAATGAAACCAAATAGAGTGCTGATCTTTTACCCCAGGAATTTCTATTACACAAAAGGAGTCAAACTATGAAACAGATTTTAACGCTCAATAACTGGGAACTAAAGCAATGCAACCTTCCGGAAAAATTCGGTCAGACCGATCTTCCAGCCCTTGTGGCGGACTGTAAAACGGACTGGATTCCAATCAACGGCGCTATGGAAGTGCAGGAGGCTTTGATTGAAAAAGGACTGCTGGATGGAAAGATCCTTGAAGACGGAAACGCGGAGTACTGCCAATGGATCAATAAAAGCGACTGGGCTTACCGCTGCATCTTTCTAAAGCCCGCTGGAAACGCAGAAAATATTGTTCTTGAATTGAAAGGGCTTGATACGGTAGCTGATCTGTATCTCAACGGAACCCATCTTGGTCAAAGCGAGACGATGTACCTCTCTTATCGATTCAACATCGGAAAACTGCTGAAAGAGGAAAACGAGCTGCTGGTCTATTTCCACGCCCATGAAAAGATGTTGGCGTTTTATGAGGAGACTATGCCTTCTGAATGGAAAGGCCACGTTCCGGCCAGAGCGCTGCTGCACAAATCTGACGACTACGGGGCGACATTCGGTTATAAACCCATCGGCCTGTTTGACGATGTGGTTTTGGAAATTGCCGATCAAACACGGCTAGATCAGACCGATTTTGACGTTTCCTTCTCTCCCGACCTCTCTGTCGCCTCAGCCGCCTTTTCCGCTTCCGGCCCTGCCTGCGGCGGTGTAGTCGAGGTGGAATTCACCCTGGAAGAAGAAAGCGGTAAAAACCGGAAAAGCGTAAAAGTAAAAGCGGAAACGACCCCGGACGGCTGGTCGGCAAAAGCTGTATTAAAGGTGGAAAACCCGCTTTTATGGTGGCCAAAAGGTTACGGAGAACAAAATCTTTACCGTATTTCTTATTCTGTTTTTGTTGATGGAACGAAACTGGATAAGCTTGAAAAACTGACAGGTCTGCGCGACGTGCGGCTGGTCGGGAGCATGAAATTTGAAATCAACGGCACGATAATCCGTTTCTGGGGCAGCAATCTGGCTCCTATCTGGGGACTGACCAACCGGTATAATTCTGAGGCCGTGCTCGATTTGATCCGAAAAGCGGACTACGGCAACTGCAATATTTTACGCATCTGGGGACCCAGTCAGCCATACAAGGATGAACTGTACCAGGAATGCGACAGACGGGGTATCATGCTCTGGCAGGACTTCCCGACCGGCGGCTCTGAAATGCCAGATTCCAAAGAATATCAGACACTTTATCTTGCGGAAGCTGAGCAGATGATTCGGCGGCTGAAACACCATCCCAGCATCATGCTCTGGTGCGGCGGAAACGAAAACATATACATGAGCGAATACCTGGAGGATAAAACCTCAAGGATCGGCTTTGACATGCTGATTTATGGGTTTAAGAAGCTCTGCCTGGAGCTTGACCCCCACCGTTATTATCATATTTCCTGTCCCTATGAAGGGCTTACCACAAATGACCACTCCTTTGGCGACGCTCATGGAAGCCGTGCTTTCCTCTCCTATTTTCCTTATGAGCAATATCCCAACTTCCTATCCGAAACCATTCGAGTTTATCCCATGATGTATAAAAGCTTCAAAAAATTCATCAAGGACGATATTTGGGAAGACGGATATATTGACTATCGCCCGTTCGGAACGGAATATCCGATGCCTTCCGGCTGGGCAAAACGTCTTGGAAATTTCGGTCAGAAAAAGCTGGGGCCAATTGACAATTATTACAGCGCTAAAAACCCGTACGAGTTGATCTACAAATTCACCGCAGCGGCCGGACAGGATCTCTATGAAATGGCGGCTCGCTGCCGGCACGGGAACCCAGCCTGGAAAAGCTGGGAAGAACGCGCCTGCAACGGCTTTATGTCCTGGAAATTCAACGATCCATGGCCGCAGTTCTACTGTGCGTCAGTCGACTATTACGGGGAGCCTTCCCTCGCGTACTACCGTTTAAAGCACGCGCTGTCCCCCATCCTTGTGGATTTTGAGGTGGGCGACCACATCTACCTGTGGGGCGTCAACGACACGCCGGAAGATTCCGCGGGCTTTCTGGAAGTAAAAGTTTACAATCTTAAAAAGAGCTGTGTCACAGATGAGTTTACCATCCCGGCCTCGATTCCCGCGGGAGAATCCAGAATTCTCACCACGCTGGACCGGTTAGGCTCTATCCGCTGGGAAAGCGTCCTCTACGCCTGTTACAGGGACAGAGACGGGGAGATTCTCTCTTCTTCCACCGGCTATGTGACCAAAGAGAACATGCTTCCTTTCCCGAACGCTGAACTTTCTCTCTCCTATTCCGACGGCCTTTTAACGATTACCGCCGATTCATTCGCCCGCTGTGTAGAGCTTTCCGGCGGAGAGGATGGTGAAGAATTCGGCTGGTACTTCGAGGACAACTATTTTGACCTGATGCCGTTTGAAACCAAAACGATTATGGTGTATGGAAAGAATCCAAGCGGTATCATTTCAGCGAAGGCGCATTATTCCGATAAAGTTACAAAGATCGCGGTAGAAGATATTCCAGCGCTTAAGTAACCGTTGAGGGAAGATAAAATCTCCCTAGGTGTCATCGAAGACATGACTTCTCATTGGATGATATCCCCTGTTTATATATTTCACACGCAGAATAACATCAAAATTATTTTTCATCAAAGGCTTTTAAAAAAGAAAAAATTCGAATCAACTTGCCCCCAATTTTTAAAAATTGGGGGCAAGTCTTATTAAGGACTTATGGCTACTGTAAAGATAGAAATAATTTTTACATTCGAGTGTCAAAACATAAAATAATATTAGCCAAAAGCCGTCTATCCTCTTGCTGGAAATACAACCAGGTAATTTACAGAACATTTTAGATGACGCAAAGAGATTTAAGTTGTAATAAAGGTTGTACTTGACAAACTTTCTAAAATGCTTATAATAAGTAATTGGTTACTTATTTTGATAAAGATAGCATGGTGATCTAATATGATGCCTTTTGGCTTAAAAATCGCAATTATCAACCGCGCTTTCCGTAAAAAGCTGGATGAGAAGGCCAGCACCATGGGACTGACATCTGTACAACTTCGTGTATTGGGTTCAATCAGCCGACTAGAAGCAGCCGGAGAAACTGAAATCCATCAGAATGATCTGGAAAGGCTTGAGCATGTCACACATCCAGCCATGACAAAGATGCTTCAGAGACTAGAGAGTAAAGGATTTATCAAATGTGTTCCCAGTACACAGGACCGGAGATATAAAAAAATTACCTGTACAGAACAGTCAAGCGGTATCCATAAGGTAATTCTGGCGCAGGATGAGGAAGTCTTGTCTGAACTGTGTAAAAACTTCACCCAAGAGCAGAAAAAAGCCTTGTCTCAGATGGCGGATATGATTTTGAAAAATATTGATTCAGAATAAAATTTGAAACTAACAAAAGTAAAATTCTCTGAGCAGTGTACGAAGGAGATCACTCGGGATCACTGCTAATTTTTTTAAACAAATACGTAACCAGTTACTTAAAAAGGAGCGTCATTAAAAATGGAAAAAGCAATATCAGAAAACAAAAGCCCTTTTTCAACCGAACCTATAGGCCGTTTAATCGCCAAATTTGCGATTCCCTGCGTTATCTCGCTGCTGGTGAACTCGTTATACAACATTGTGGACCAGATTTTTATTGGCTGGGGTGTTGGCTATCTCGGCAACGGTGCTACTAACGTTGTGTTTCCCATTACCATTATCGCTTTGGCACTTTCATTAATGATTGGGGATGGAGGCGCCGCATACTTGAGTCTCAAGCTGGGTGAAGGAAATCTTTCCAGTGCAAAAAAAGGAGTTGGAAATGCTGTCACAATGGTAACGATTGTGAGTATTCTCCTCACGATTATTTTTCTGATATTCATTAATCCAATTTTGACCCTGTTCGGCGCAACAGAAACATTGCGTCCCTATGCTTTGGAATACGGCTATGTGATTGGTATTGGGCTACCTTTCATGATGATTCCTGCGGCACTGAATTCAATGATCCGCGCAGACGGAAGCCCAAAGTACGCCATGATTTCTATGGTGCTCGGTGCCGTTATCAATACAATATTCGATCCCATTTTTATCTTTGTATTCCATATGGGAGTCCAGGGGGCCGCAATTGCTACGGTAATGGGACAGGTCGCGTCTTTCATTGTCTCTATTGTTTATATGCCCCGGTTTAAGACAGTGCGCTTTGATGTCCTCGCATTTCGATTAAGTGGGAAAACCTGCGGAAAGATACTGAGCTTTGGAATCAGTAGCTTTATTACACAGTTTGCCATTACCATCGTAATGGCACTGACGAACAATTTATTGGCTGCTTATGGTGCATCATCTGTTTATGGTTCTGAAATTCCTCTGACAGCAACTGGAATCGTAATGAAAGTTAATCAGATTTTGATCTCAATTTTGGTTGGAATTTCTGTTGGCGCTCAACCGATTATCGGATTTAATTATGGTTCTAAAAATTTTACACGGGTTAAAAAGGCCCTTGATATTGCACTCGTTGTGTCAGAAATCATTTCTATTATTGCGTTTTTAATTTTCCAGTTCGCTCCCATGAGTGTTGTTTCACTATTTGGTTCCGAGGAAGGACTATACAATGAATTCGCCGTCATGGCTTTCCGTATCTTCCTGTTACTTTGCCCTTTGACAGGTTTTCAGACAGTAGTAGCGGTTTATTTGCAGGCAGTTGGTAAACCGGTGAAGTCCGCTCTTCTTTCACTGGCACGACAGATTATTTTCTTTGTGCCTGCAGCAGTAATTCTCCCCATATTCTTGGGTGTAACAGGCGTTCTGTGGACTGGCCCCGTTGCGGATGGTCTAGCATTTGTACTTTCGCTAATATTGCTCTTATATGAGAGAAAACAATTAAAAAAGGCTTTTATTTCAGAATGATCCCGTCAAAAATATAAGTTTTTATTGAAAGGAGCTATCAAGACATGAAACATAAAGTGATTACGATCAGTCGTGAATTTGGCAGCGGAGGGCGTACAATTGGTAAAAAAGTGGCGGAAAAACTGGGAATTCCCTGCTATGACCGTGAACTGATTCAAAAGGTTGCCTCAGAGAGTGGCTTTAATGAAAACTACATCAAAGATGCTGGTGAATACGCCCCTGGAGGATTTTTGGGATCCGCTTTTTCGCGTCGGGACTTTGGCCCCACCAACAAGGATTATCTTTGGGAGATTCAGTATAAAGTGATTACAGATCTTGCAGAAAAAGGTCCATGTGTAATTATTGGTCGATGCGCAGACTATATCCTTCGTGGCAAGATAAACTGCTTGAAGGTTTTTATTCACGCAGATATGCACTTTCGGGCTGAACGTATCGTAAAGGAATATGGGGAACGAGAGATATCTCCCGAACAACGTCTAAAAGACAAGGATAAACGCCGTGCGGCATATCATCGATTCTATACGGACATGAAATGGGGAGACGCTCAAAACTATGATATTACCCTGAACAGCGGAACACTTGGTATTGATAGATGTGTGGATATTATTAAAGAGCTTTACTGAAACAGTGTACTGAAATAGATGCGTTCTTCAAAGAAAAAATATCTTCTTCGAGAAGAAGTATGAACCTTCCTTTCTATTCGCAAATAAACCTAATGATATAGAATTTTCTGCAGATTTATTTTATAAATTAAAGTATAAAATAATCTGTGACAATTTTGACAGGAAGCGTATTACGCTTCCTGTCTTTTCTACCTATATATCCGGACATAGTATCCGCGGATGGCGTGTTTTTTTCTGTGGGCAAAAAACACGTCGGAGCAAAGCTTAATTTGCTCCGACGTGTCTGACGTCTACAAAAAATATTTTTTCGATTTCAGCGGATAAACCCGAACTATCGTATTAAGCTGGACAAATATT
>CAUABB010000011.1 GCA_958427155.1 uncultured Oscillospiraceae bacterium
TATTCCTGTGTGGAAAAAGGTGGAATCTCCAATAAAGGCAAAGTTAACCGCATTGGGTTCAGCCCGGTGTAAACCTTGTGCCACAGTGATTCCAGCACCCATACAAAGACAGGTGTCTACCATGTCGAGTGGAGCGGCGTTACCGAGCGTATAACAGCCAATATCTCCGGAGAAAACGGCCTTTTTTCCTCTCATAGCCTGTTTAACAGCATAAAAGGAAGCCCTGTGTGGACAACCCGCGCAGAGAACCGGAGGACGGACGGGAAGAGGGGGAAGTTTTTTCGGCGCTGCCACTTCTGTTGCGCGCTCAAGAAAGGCATTTACCGCGGTTGCGACACTCTCTACTGTGTTTTCTCCGGCGTTTGCGATATGTCCCGTTAGCTTGCCATATATTTTAGTATCTAAGTGGTGTTTGCCACAAAGATAGGTCAGTTCTTTTTCAATTACGGGGTCAAGCTCTTCGATCACTAAAACTTCGTCGAGATCTTTCAGAAATTCTAGCGCCAGTTTTTCCGGAAAAGGATGAGCGGTTGCAATTTTTAAGAGCTTACAGGTTTCATCCCCATCCAGGGCTTCCTGAACATATGCGTAACTTATCCCTCCGGTAGCAATACCCTTCTTTCCGTCTCCTGTGAGAAGGTTAAACCGATAAGAGGAAAAATCCTCCCCCATAATGGGCTGCCTTTTTTCTACTTTTAAATGATTTTGATAGGTAAGACGGGGAAAAATAACCCAGCGGGAATCTTTGATAAAACCTTCAGGGAGAATTTTTTTCCGTTCTTCCGAAACATCAATGGAGGCACAGCCGTGGCAGACCCGGGTGGTGGGCCGAAACAGAACTGGTGTCTCGTATTTCTCAGAATAATCAAAAGCATCTCCAATCATTTCATAAGCTTCTTCTGGAGAAGAGGGATCAAAAACCGGCAGCTTTGAAAATTGAGCGAAATGTCGAGTATCCTGCTCTGTTTGGGAAGAAATCGGCCCTGGATCATCAGCGACAACGATTACCATTCCACCTTTAACACCAATATAAGCCAAGCTCATGAGTGGATCAGAGGCTACATTTAATCCGACTTGTTTCATAGTGACAAGACATCTCATACCAGAATAAGCAGCTCCTGCTGCAGCTTCAAGGGCGGATTTTTCATTTGTAGACCATTCTACATAAAGGTCACCGGGATTGTTTTTAGCAACTGTCTCCAAAATTTCGGTTGAGGGGGTTCCGGGATATCCCGAAACAAATCCGACCCCTGCGCGAATTGCTCCGAGCGCAATTGCCTCATTTCCCATTAAGAATTGTTTTGACATCTGCGTCAATCCTTTCATTTTCGGAAAAGTTATGTGGCAGCAATTTGGTATCTGTTACGGTAAAAAGTCGCCGCCGTTTTTCAAACTGAAAAAGAAAAAGTCCTTGGCAAATTTGCCAAGGACAGGATTTCCTGCGGTACCACCTTGTTTGACATCAGTAAAAATTTTACTGATGTCCACTCGTCACCTTTAACGCAGGTGAAACGGCCAGACTATTATGCCGTAAGGCGTTTCATCAAGGCCCTCAGGAGACCATATTCCCGTATCGCTTTGCCGGGCTCACACCTTTCCCGGTTCGCTGAAAGAGCAGCATACGGATTTCTCTCCGTCAACAGTTTTCTTGCTTTATTATAGCATTTCGCTGCCAGAAAAGCAAGAAGAAGTTACGGAATCTGTATGAGTCGAAGCTATTAAGCAGCAGCATCCTCGGAAGAAACTTCCGGCTCGTAGCCAGCGTCAACCGCTTCTTTTAAAGTGTTGTAGCCCTCATCGGCCATTGTTGTGAAAATTTCACCCAAAACAGTCAGGTTATCAGAGAGAATATCTGACAGATTTTCAACAGCACTTGCGTAGTCTTCATCAGAACCGCCGTCTACAGAAATTTTATACGCCTCGTAAGCCAGAGCGCATTCTACTTTATCCTGATCACCAGCCATAGACCAGTCATCAGCGGTCCATTCCAAACAGGAAGAATCAACATAAGATTTCAAGTCGATATCAGAAGAAGTGTTGGAATCGCTGGCGGTGGAGCCACTGGCAGAGCTGCTATCTCCAGTTGATTCACAGCCGGCGAAAGCACAGAGAATCATAAGGGCAGTCAGTACGATTGCAAGTATTTTTTTCATTTGGAATTTCCCCTTTGCTTGGTATAATGCGTTGATGTACGTACTGGTCAACAGTTGTTTATTTTAGCATTACTTGTCAAAAAGGGCAACTCTCAAATTTTTTAATATAATACCATATAAGACCAATATAATTAGAAATGGGAAAAAACATGCTTTTACGCCGCAATTTCCGGAGATTTCTCGTTGAAGAGTATTGTTAGATTTTTTTGTAGCTGGCAAAAGTAAAGTGGAGAAACAGAATTAATTCCACTATTTTTTATCGATGTGGAATTAGAGCACAGCGTTATACTTTTTTATAGAGCATAGAAAAAGGCGCTGATAAATCAGCGCCTTTT
This sequence comes from uncultured Oscillospiraceae bacterium, assembly GCA_958427155.1. GTDB lineage: Bacteria > Bacillota > Clostridia > Oscillospirales > Ruminococcaceae > Metaruminococcus_A. The sequence goes on from CAUABB010000011.1 coordinate 2,489, forward strand.
AGAAAAACGATATTTGGTTTATTCACTCTGTAATGCGGAAAATCCAGCATCCGCCGCTTCCTTCAAAGAATTAAACCCGCCGAGTTCCATGGTGTTGAACAGGAGCTCAACAGCGTCAATAGTATTTTCAATTTGAGGACGCATCATATCTTCTGTTACTAGGTCATCCTGCCCCATCAGTTCGGCGATGTACATTAAGTAAGCAAGCGTACAATTTTCTTTTTCAGTCTGGCTTGCGGCGTCCCAATCTTCAGCGGTCCAAGAAAGATAATCGGTGTTTCCGGTAGTAGTCTCACTGGATTCGGAAGAACTGTCGTCAACGCTGGATTCGGAAGAACTGTCATCAGCGCTGGAATCAGAAATGCTGACATCCGAGGAATCATTTTGAGAACCACTGTCTCCTACGTTTACGGTACAGCCCGCAAACACAAAGACCAGCATCAGGGTTGCCAAAACCAATGATAACGCCTTTTTCATAAAAACTCTCCTTTATTATGATTAAAATATTTGTAAACAGGAAATTCCTGTGTTACACTTTATATATTTTTTATATATTTTATTTTACACCCATCTTGACGTTAATGGGTTTTCCGTCCAGCCAGGCAGTAATATTGTCCACAACCATTCCGCAACGACGAACCATTGACTCTTTTGTTGCAAAAGCCACGTGAGGAGTTAGAACGGTGTTTTTGGAATGAAGCAGTGGGTGGTTTGCCTCCACCGGGGGTTCATTTTCAAAAACGTCGATTCCAGCGCCAGCAATTTTTCCGCTGTTCAGTGCTTCCGCAAGCGCCTGGGAGTCTATGACGCCGCCTCTTGCCATGTTAACAATAATTGCATTTGGCTTCATCATACCAATTCGCTCTTTATTAATAAGAAGTTTGGTTTCAGCGGTAAGAGGAGTATGTAGGGTGATGATATCTGCCTTTTTCATCAGTTCATCAAGTGAGCAGTATTTTACGCCAAGTTTTTTGGCTTCTTCACGTTCTGTCCTGCTGTATCCAAGAAGTTCACAGCCAAATACTATCCCAATTTCTGCGACCCTACAACCAATTGCACCGGTTCCAACGATACCGATTGTTTTTCCAGCTATTTCGTTACCAACCAGTCCGTCCTTGGTGCTGCTCTCTCTGGTTCGAGCGTCACAGGGGAGGATATTGCGGTACACGGCCAAAATCAGACCAAAAGTGAGTTCCGCGACTGCGTCTGTGCAGTAACCTTGTGCATTGCAGACCAAAATTCCTTTTTCATTGCAGATGGCAGGAATGTGATCGACACCGGTAAAGGCTACAGAAATCATTTTCAGGTTTGGCGCAGCTAGGATAATATCTTCACTTAGAGGAGAATTTGCGACAATTAGGACATCTGCATCTTTGGCGCGTTCTATTTTTTCTGCTTCATTGAGTTTTTCACCGCAGAATACAAGCTCATGCCCGAGATCGATGAGTGGTTTTGCAAGCTCCAGAACAGTCTGTTCTGATACGCCGAGTGGTTCTAGCATAACGATACGCATGAATTTTACCTCCTTATGATTTTGTATAAAAGTATTATACGTCACATTGGCAAAGGTTTCAAGCGGTAAATCGGCTTTTATTGTTTTAGGTTTTATAAAATGTTCTTGATTCATTGTTCAAAAACCTATAATATAGTATCAGTACAAAGTTTGGCATCTTTCGGTGCGGATAAAATGAAAAGGATGTACAATATGAAAAAAATGGTGTTTGTTATTACGGCGGTATTGATTAGTGTTTTCTTTGGGGGATGCCAAATGGAAGAAGGTTCTCAACCCCAGGGCTCGGAGGGGAATGAAAGCTCTTCAGAAAGCATTCCGGCCTATACTTATATATATAATCCGTATGCGCTTCCTTCAATTATTGAGGAAGAGTTGGGAGATTTTATTTCGGTTTACCAAGCGGTAGTTGACGCTGTAGAAAGCGGAAATACAACAGTTGCCGTTGAAAGTGCGGATGCATTTGAGAATGTAAAAGGCGTTTTAGAAGAATATTATCCACCTTTTGAACTGGTCACATCGGCGGAGTATGATGCTGCGGAGTCAGCTGTAAAACTTTCTTATCGTTATGGTCAGCGAGCACATGAGCAGCGACTTGAACAGTATCGTAGCGCCCTTGAAGGTGTGATGATGCTTTCACTCCGAGAAGGAGACCATGATACCGGGAAGGCAATGGGAATCTATCTTTATGCTACTTCAAGCCTATTTGAAACCGGAGAAGACAATTTGACTGCCTGGGATGCAATTGTAAACGCTAAAACAGATCACAACGGATACGCTAAAGCATATTGTGTCTATCTTCTTCAGGCTGGCGTTGATTGTGTAAAGGTTGAAACCAAAGGAGCAGACGGAACCCCCCACTTGATAGATCTTGCCAATTTGGACGGAAAATACTATTATATGGATCCTTATGGTGAGGTGACACTTAGTGATGGTGAGGGTTTAGGGTGTTTTGGATGGACAAGAGCACAGTGCGTTGAAAATGGTTATCAGGATTATTTTAAACTGATATCTGGAGGATTACGTGAAGAACCACCCGCTGCTGACGATAAGCGCTTTTCTGAAATGCGTCTTTGCTCCAAATGGGAATTTGATGAGACACGCGAAAATATTACAATGACAATTGAAGGGGAACCCGTTGAATGGGGACCTGTAAATACGAATAATTAAATTTAGCTAACCGCCTTCCGGGATGATTTCGGAAGGCGGTTTTTGCTTGAAAAAGGAATTTGTAGAAAACAGATAAGATTGGTTGAATATTTTTAAAAAGGACGGGAATTGAATTTCGCGCTTTTTTATTGTAAGTTTTGTCTCACCGATTGGATTGAAAAAGCGGTGCTTTTTATTTTTATGAAAGAAGATTCGTTGACATAAGCCGGGGTATGGAAATTTGTTGATTTCCTGAAATTTTATAAAGTTTTGAAAGAAAGGAAAAGAAAGTTGTGCATATCACGGACAGCTTTCGAATAGGTATTGGGTAGAAAAACCATAAAAGGAGTAGAAGCGGATATGGAATTAAAGCTTACCCATGATACCATAGAGGTCAATGAGGTAGTTTTTGACGCAATGGTGGAACAGTCTGTGGAACTGGATTGCCTACTGCCGGATTACTGCCCCAACGTGTTTAAAGTGCTCAAATGTAAACTGGTTCCCAAAATGACGTCCAGCAGAGTGATGGGCAACGAAGCAGTGATTGACGGAGTGGCAACTGTTTTTGTGGTCTATATCTGCGAAGAAACCAATCAAATTAGATCTTTTAGTCAACGACTTCCCTTTACAAAAACAGTGTCTCTTAAGTCAGCCTGTGAAAATCCGGTAATCGATGTTACAATGCAGTGCGAATACCTTAACTGTCGCGGTGTTAATTCCCGTAGATTTGATATTCGAGGTGCAATTGGAATCTTTTTGCGTGTAACAGATCAGCGTCAGGAGACGGTGGTGAGTGACGCAGAAGGGGCGGGAGTTCAAAAACAACAAACTTCACTGAAGATGGATGGCGAGTGTCGTCAGGCCTGTAAATCCTTTACTGTCCGAGAAGAACTTGAGCTTCCAAACGGGAATGACTCAATTGCTTCCATCCTTTACCATCATGAAATTGCACGGGTGGATGACGTTAAGGTGATTGCGAATAAGGTGATCGTTAAGGGAGAAATTCAGATGCATATCGCCTACTGCCCACTTGGAGATGACGCAGTGCCGCAGATGGTGGAGTACTCTGTACCGGTTAGCCAGATTGTAGATCTGCCGGGTGTAGACGATCGATTTATTTGTAATGTTCGTTTTGAAGTTACCTGTGCCGATCTTGAGCCCAAAACGACTCTTGATGGAGAATCAAAGATTATTTCGGCTGAGCTGAGTGTCAATTGTATCTGTACTTGCGTGATGGAAACCGAAAAAGAAATGGTTCAGGACCTTTATTCAACCAACTATGAATGTGAACTTGAATATAAGAAAATCACTCTTCAAAGGACATTTCCTCTTTCCACAATGACTTCAATGATACAGACGTCCGTGGATACGCCTAACGAAGAGATAGCGTCCGTGTACGATATCTGGTGCGATATTGCGAGGCTGACAGCTAAAAAAACGGCTTCTGGAATATCTCTTGATGGAGAATTTGATATCTGTGCTATCTGTGCCGCTGAGTCAGGAATGCCGCTTTCGATTGATAAACGGGTAGAGTTTCATGATGATCTTGATCAGGATACAGGACTACCAGGCTGCGAAATGCAGGCGAACGCCCAAATTCGAAGTATGTCTTATCATCTGACTGGGGATCACAAGATTGATTTGAGAATTGAACTTTTAGTTTTTATAAAAGCGGTTCAACTAATTCATCAACCAGTAGTTGTCAATATGACATTAGATGAGTCCAGAGCGACATCTAAGGCGGAACAGGCAGCCCTGACCCTTTACTTTGCCGATGAAGGCGAACAAATTTGGGACATTGCTAAAAGATACCACACTTCGGTAGCGGCAATTCTGGAAGAAAATGACCTCGACGCGGAAATAATGAAGCAGGGCGGAATGATTTTAATTCCGTTGATTGACTAATACACGGGAGGGCAGATATATTTATGGAGACAAAAAGTATTTACAGCGATATTGCAAAGCGAACTGACGGCAATATTTACTTGGGAGTTGTCGGTCCGGTTAGAACCGGAAAGTCAACCTTTATCAAACGTTTTATGGAAACACTGGTAATTCCTAATATAGACAGTGAGTTCAGAAAAGAACGGGCAATTGATGAGCTCCCACAGTCTTCCGCTGGGAGAACTATTATGACAACCGAACCCAAGTTTATCCCGGAAGAGGCGGTTAAGGTTACTTTGGACGGTGGAGCGTCTCTCAATGTTCGATTGATTGACTGCGTGGGATATATTGTTCCTAGCTCATTGGGCTATTTTGAGAATGAGGCACCCAGAATGGTGGTTACGCCTTGGTTTGAAGAAGAAGTGCCGTTTATTATGGCAGCTGAAGTGGGAACACAAAAAGTTATTACTGAGCATTCTACCATTGGCCTTGTAGTGACAACTGATGGGAGTATTGGAGAGATTCCCCGTGACGAATATGAACAAGCTGAAGAACGGGTAATTAATGAACTTAAGGAAATTAATAAACCGTTTACTGTTATACTTAACTGTATGTACCCGGGAAGCGAAAGTTCAAAACAGCTTGCGGCCGAAATGTCTGAAAAATATGGTGTCCCTGTTATGCCAATTAACTGTCTTGAAATGTCAGAAGGGGATATCCGAATGGTGCTTTCGCGAATTTTGGAACAGTTCCCTGTAAAAGAGGTTTCGGTAGATCTGCCTAAATGGGTTTCAAGCTTGAAGAAGGATCATTGGCTTAAGTCAGCCGTTTTTGGCACGGTGAGAGAAGCGGCCCAGGGACTTGGACATATGAGCGGAGTCAGGACTATGGCAGAAAGTATTTGCAGCTGCGAATATGTTGCCAAAACCGGTGTGGTATCAATGGATATGGGAAGTGGAACTGCAAAAATAGAAGTATTGCTGAAAAATGATTTGTTTTATAAGATTTTGGGTGAAGTCACTGGGTTGGAAATTGATGATGAGTCCAAACTGATGCCTTGTATGATCGAACTTGCTGCTATGAAAAAACAGTTTGACAAAATTAAAGACGCACTGGAAGAAGTAAACGCAACTGGATATGGAATTGTGATGCCGTCTATGGATGAACTGAGTCTGGAAGAGCCGGAAATTATCAAACAGGGCGGTCGGTATGGCGTTAAACTAAAGGCGAGCGCACCATCAATTCATATGATGAGAGCTGATATTACAACTGAAGTGAATCCAATCGTTGGCAACGAACGTCAATCGGAAGAGTTGATGCAGAACCTGCTTCGTGAATTTGAAGAGAACCCTCAAAAAATCTGGGCATCAAATATTTTTGGAAAATCTCTTCATGAACTTGTCAATGACGGGCTTCATAACAAACTTTACAGAATGCCGGCCGACGCACGCCTGAAATTACAGGAAACTATTGAGAGAATTATCAATGAGGGGTGTACAGGATTGATTTGTATTATCCTTTAGTAACGACAAAACTTAAGTAAAAGCACATGGATATAATCCATGTGCTTTTACTTTTTAGTGAATTTTCACAATTTTTATCTGAAAATTTCATCGGGTAAAATGAGATGTTTACTTGACTTCAACTATTTGCTTTACTAAACTGAAAAAGTAGACCTATTTCGCTTTTGCCGGATATGGGAGGAAAAGAATGAATTATAACAGAATTTTAAAAAAAATAATAGCGTTAACGGTGATTCTCGTTTTATTTAGCGGATGTTCTATGTTTCCTGAAGAAGAGGAAGCACTCGCTCCACCGCTAGTCAAACCAACAGAAGTTACATATGAGACAGAAGAAGCTGTAACCGGCACAATTTTGGAAGAAGTTGAAGAGAACTGTACAGTAGCTGCTGTCAACCAGTATACCCTTAAATTTCCTCAAACCGGTGTGCTTCTTTCAAAAGAAGTTACTTCAGGCACTTCTGTTACAAAAGGACAGGTGCTGGCTAAACTGGACAGCGGTGATGCAGAAGTTGAGCTGACTAATGCGGAAATTAATCTGGAGGTTCAAAAAATTAATCTGGAGCGCGCTTTGTCAAAGGGACTTCCGGATACGGATACGAAAGGCAACAAAGTAAACTTTGACGCACAGATTATACAGCTTCAAATTAAACAGACAGAACTGCAAATTGCTCAGCTTAAAGAGACGATTGATCATACAACGCTCTATGCGCCTGTAGATGGCGTGGTCACTTTCATGACCGACATAACAGTTGGCCAGGCGGTAGACGGGTATGTTGAGGTTTGCTGTGTTGCGGATCTCTCACAGCTCGTTTTTGAATACAGTGGCAGTAAGGCGGAAAAATTAAGCCTTGGAATGGAAGTTACCCTAACAGTTGATGGAAAGGAATATGCCGGTAAGGTAACAATGACTCCAGATAGTGTCCCGGTGGGGATGGAAGAGGAGTACGGAAACAAAGTCCGTATTACCCCTGTTGATTCAATTCCTAATCTTTCGATGGGAAAATCGGCGAAATTTAAAGCCGTAATTGGCAAAAAGGAAAACACGGTAATTGTTCCCAAAAGTGCTGTAACGGGTTATACAGGCTCCTATACGGTTAAAATCTATCAGGATGGTATCGTAATGGACCGTGCAGTAGAAGTTGGAATTATGAACTCCAGTGAGGTTGAGATCCTCAATGGCGTGGATGCCGGAGAGCTGGTTGTCGTCAAATAGGGGAGGGAGCCATTTGTTTTTACATGTGTTGCGAAAAATGCTGCGCAATAAATGGATGGTTCTCTGTCTGGTTGTCGGTTGCATTCTTGCTGTTACGACGATTAGCAGTATACCAATCTATTCTAATAGTATTTTTCAGAGGATGCTGATCAAAGATCTGGAAAGTTATCAGGTTGAAAATGACCAGTATCCTGGTCAGATTTCAGTTAGCTGTTCTTTTACATCCTCAGGTAGTTTTGATGAAAAAATGTCCGAATATCAGCAGATGTCTGAGATGATGGACAACGGTTGGGTGGCAGAGATGGGCCTCCCGGTTTTAGGACAGTCTTTTTCTTGGGAGAGTATTCGTCTGCGTTCCTTGTCAGATCTGTATGCAGGTGACGCTGAAAAAGGAGTCTATGTACAGGTTGCGGCATTGGAAAACCTGCAGGATCATATCAATATGGTTTCAGGAAACTACCCTGGCTCAGAAGTTGTAGACGGTTATTATGAAGTCATGGTGAGTGAAAATGCCATGGGATATCTCGGGTTAGCTACAGGTGATACGGCAACCCTTTCGGTCTCCAGTATGGTTAATGGTTCTCAGGATTTGATTAAAATTCGAGTGACCGGTGTTTTTAAAGCATCTGATCCTTCGGATCTTTACTGGAGTCGTGGAGAAAGCGATTTTACAAAGTATATCATAATGGATCCTGTTTTGTTTCAGAGCTTTTTTCTAGAGGAAGATCATCTGGAATACGCTTCAAAGGCTTCTTGGTATTATGCACTGGATTATACCCAAATGAAGGTATCTGAAACGGCGCATTATCGTTCTGCAATTGAAAACCTGGGAAAAACGTTTTCGGAAAGGGCTGTCATATCGGCGCCGATGTCCGATATTCTGGGAAATTATGCGTCTCGAATGAGCTCCCTTTCTATTACGCTTTGGATCTTGCAAGTGCCTGTTATTTTAATGTTGATGCTTTACATTTTTATGGTTTCAAAGTTGATCGTTGATTATGATGGTAATGAAATTGTAGTCCAGAAGAGTAGGGGAGCCAGTAATCTTCAAATTTTTAACAGTTACATTATTGAAGGGGCAGCGATTTCTGCGATTGCGGTTTTGATTGGCCCGTGGCTTGGGTATTTGATTTGTAGAATGTTGGGCCTTTCAAGTGGATTCCTAGAATTTGTTTCCCGAAAAGGAATTCAGGTTGAAATGGTTTCAGACGCTTACCTGTATGCAGTTTTGGCAATAGCAGCTTTTTTGGTTACAATGTTGATTCCTGTCCTTGTGGCGGCACGGGGAGGCAATGTTGTCAAACGTAAGCGTACAAAGGCAAGAAATATTGAAAAGCCGTTTTGGAAGAAATTTTATCTGGATTTTGTGCTGATGGGAATAGCTCTTTATGGACTTTTCAGCTATCAGAATAATATTAATTTGATGTCAGATGCCGGCATGCTTGGAACAGGGGCCTCTATGGATCCGCTTCTGTTCCTGATCAGCACCCTTTTTATTTTGGCAGCTGCCCTGTTATTTTTGCGGCTGTATCCATTACTGGTACGCATGGTATTTTGGATTGGTAAAAAGCACTGGGGGCCGGCGACGTATGCTTCGCTCATTCAAGTTTCCAGAACCAGCAGTTGCTATTTTTTAATGGTATTTTTGATCATGACGGTGTCTTTGGGGATTTTTGACAGCGTTTCGGCTCGAACAATTAACACCTTCACAGAGGATCGTGTCAATTATTTAGATGGAGCTGACATTGTTTTAGAAGAAAACTGGCGCGCTACTAACATCAGGGTCAGCATTGATTCCGAAGGGAATTTTATACCATTTAATTCAGAAGATGGGGAAAGTTCTTCTTCTGCTGCCGGTGATTCAGCTCCTGATACAGTTACAGATTCAAGTACGGGAATTGCGACGATTTCCGGCTATATTGAGCCTTCTTTCTCAAAGTATCTTGACCTAGATACCATTGAGGTCGCTACGAAGGTTATGAAAGATACCGGTGCTGTCATTGCGAGTCAATCTTCTCTTTCACGGGTGATTGAAGGTGCAACTCTAATGGGGATTGTCCCTTATGAATTTGGGCAAGTGGCTTGGAGCAGAAGTGATCTTCTCCCAGTTCATATTAATGAGTATCTCAATATTATGACGCAGACACCAGATGCAGTCTTTATTTCGCGTTCTGTCGCGCAGGCAGCGGGAGTTGAGCCGGGTGATACGATTAGTATTACCTGGACAGGACAGGTCCGTGCGATTGATGTAACGGTTTACGGTGTTGTAGATTACTGGCCTACTTTGAACCCAAATAAAGAAAATGCTGATGCATCAACACCGATGTTTATCATTGGGAATCTGGATTATCTGAACAGCGGAATGTTAATTCAGCCTTATCAGGTTTGGATGAAGCGGGCTGATGGTATTACGACAGAGGATGTTTATGATGAATTCCAAGAGAAAGGTGTTTCTTTTGCGCGTATTGTAAACCGGCAGCAGGATCTGGTTGAAGTGAAAAATGATCCGATGTTGCAGGGAATTAACGGGACGTTGACACTAAGCTTTGTTATCACCATTGCGGTTACAATGATCGGATTCCTGATTTACTGGGTTTTCAATATCCGAAATCGGACTCTTCAGTTTGGTATTCTTCGTGCGATGGGCCTTTCTAAAGGGAAGCTAATTGGAATGATTCTCTGGGAACAGGTTTTAATTTCAGGTGTTGCTATTTTAGCGGGTTTTTTGATTGGAACATTAGCAAGTAGTCTTTATGTTCCTCTGTTGCGTTCAACTTATAGTGCAGTGGATTTGGTTCCGCCTTTCCGAGTTGTTGCATATGCGGGTGATTATCTCCGTATTTTTGTGGCTTTAGCTTTGATCTTAATTGTGGGTTCCATTGTGTTGGGCGTTGTTATTTCAAAAATTAAAATGGATCAGGCACTCAAGCTGGGGGAGGATTAACGGTATGGACGCAATGATGAAAACGGTAAAGCTTTGCCGGGAATATCGCTCCGGAAATGAAACGGTGCATGCGTTAAGTAATGTGTCAATTGAAATTCCAACTGGAAAGCTTACTATTTTTCGTGGGCGTTCTGGTTCTGGGAAAACGACACTTCTCAACTCATTGGGTGCGTTAGACCTTCCCACTTCCGGGGAAATCTGGTTTGATGGGAAAGATCTCACCAAACTTTCGGAAAAAGAGCGAGATGAGTTTCGTCGTGTTTCTACGGGATATGTCTTTCAATCAGTCGCGTTAATGGCCACCATGTCCGCTTATGAAAATGTAGAGTTTGGAATGAGGATTGCTGGGGTACCATCCTCAGAACGTCAGGAACGTGCCTTGGCAAGTTTGGAGTTGGTTGGGCTCATCAAGCGGGCTTCCCACCGCCCTCAGGAAATGTCAGGCGGTGAACAACAGCGGGTGGCGATTGCCCGTGCCATTGCTCATCGTCCTCAGATTATCTTTGCGGATGAACCGACCGCGGAGTTGGATACGGAAATGGGCCTTCATGTGATTAAAACTTTTAAAGATTTGATTGAGAGTGAAGGAATTACCATCGTGATGACCACACATGACCCGAATATGATGGAGATTGCGGACCGGGTTTATACGCTGCAGGATGGGGTGGTGACAGATGAGCGCTGAACAAAAAGAGATTGTTCTCTGTGAGAACCTCGTTAAGATTTATAAGACAAGTGAAACTGAAGTTGTAGCTCTTCAGGGATTGGATCTTCGGGTAGATTACGGAGAAATTACAGCTGTAATTGGAAACAGTGGAAGCGGAAAATCCACGTTACTCAATATGCTGGGGGGATTGGATAAGCCTTCTGCCGGGTTAATTATGGTAGACGGAATTAATCTTGGTAAACTTACTGATCGGGAGCTTGTAAAATATAAACGCGAAACGGTTGGTTTTGTCTGGCAGAATAATGCGCGAAATCTGATTCCTTATCTTTCGGCAGTGGAAAATATTGAAATGCCAATGCGTTTTGCTGGTAAACCGGATAGAAACCGAGCTCTTGAGTTATTGGATGCAGTTGGACTTTCTCACCGGAAAAACAATAAGCTTCACGAGATGTCAGGCGGTGAACAACAGCGGGTGGCAATTGCCATTGCACTTGCGAATCGGCCAAAGCTTTTGCTGGCAGACGAACCAACCGGAGCGGTGGATACCCGTACATCGGATCAAATTCTTGAGGTTTTTCGAGAGGTCAATCGAGCCACTGGGGTAACAATTATTATCGTCACCCACGATATGGCGCTTTCCCGAAAGGTTGATCGCGTTGTCGCAATTCGGGACGGACGAACCAGCAGTGAGATTTTGCGCAAAACTTCCTACGCCGATGAACTTGGAAATCTTTCCACCCTGCGTGAGGAAGAAAGTCATATTGAAATGACAGTTCTGGACCGTGCAGGGCGTCTTCAAATTCCAAAAGAGTATTTGGAGCAGATTGGTGCTTCAGGAGCCGATAAATTATTGGTGGAACTAGAAGATGGCAAAATTGTTATTCAGTCTCCAAAGCGCAACATAGTGGAGAAAGATGCCTGAAGCAATCTATAATAGTGGTGGGATTTTGAAATCCTTAAAGTGAATAAAAAGAACGGTCAGGCTATTTAGCCTGACCGTTCTTTTTGTAGCCCGGGCCCCCGGCATAGCCGGGGGCCCTATTAAAATATTTTCATGCAAATAAAAACTTTTGGCATGCTTTAAAAGAGATATCCTTTTACCGATTCATTTCACTTTGAGGACCAGTGGAATGGTGCGCCGCTATGATCACGTCAATTTCCCGCTTGTTGGTGCAGGGGAAATCTCCCGTAACGGTTTCTTTCATTGCCGCCATCGCGTTGCCGTATTCAACAGCTTTTTGCATGGAAAGCCCCGAAAGGATAGCGTAAAGCACGCCTGAAACATATGCGTCCCCGCTTCCGATTCGGTCAACAACATCAATGTTTTGGTATGGCTCTTCTGTATAGAAAGCGTCTGTCTCCGCGTCATAAAGCAGAGAGGTAAAATCATGACTGGAAGGGCTGTTAATTTTGCGCATGGTAGTAGCTACAATTTTAAGCGAATAGGTGGAGGCGAATTCTTTTAAAATATCCTCCAGCCGACCGGTTCGGCCAAACATTCTCCTGCAGCTTTCTTCTGAGATGAAAAGAATATCAATATAGGGCAGGACGGCTTCGATGGAAGCTTTTGCTTTTTCCTCACTCCAGAGATTTGCCCGGTAATTGACATCAAATGAAATCAAAGCCCCGTTTTCCTTGAATTTTTTCAACACAGCAGTAGCGTTTTTACACACTTCGTCCGATAGCGCAAGGGTAATGCCGCTGGTGTGGAAAAGGCGGGTGTTCTGATAAATAGAAGAAGGAAGTTCTTCCGCCTGAAAGCGGGTAACGGAAGAATTTTTTCGGTCGTAAACCACACTGGGCTTACGTGGCGCGGCACCGGCTTCCATATAGTATGTTCCGACTCGAGCGCCATCTTCCGTGTCGTCGATTACATAACAGTCGCTGACACCAAGGGTACGCATCTGACCGGTAATATAATCCCGGATGGCGTTGACCGGAAGCTTGGTTGCAAAGGCGGTTTTCAGGCCTAAAGCTGCGACTCCCGCCATAACGTTCAGTTCCGATCCGCCGGGACGGCTGTCAAGGGTATTGGCTCGGCAAAGCCGTTCTTTCCCAATTGGTGTGAGCCGGAGCATAACCTCTCCCAAGCTGATTGCGTCAAATTGTTTTTCCATGGCTGCCCTCCAACATTTTAAGCCTTTTGTTTGAGATGAACAGCAAAGCCGCCGATCTCTCCATCCAGGTAAATCAAATTCAGATTGCCGTTAGCGTCATACGTTTTACTTTCTTCGCAGAAAGTAAAACCTCTAGCGGAAAGGTGATAAACCGCCCGGCGAATATCGTTGGTCTGGATAGCGATATGGCCGTTTGTTCCCCGGCCGTTAAATTTCATGATTTCGATCACATCATCCATGAAGATGGAGTTTTCGCCGTCGTTCAGCATCATTCCGAAAAGAGCCTCGAACTGCTTGGCAGCTTTCATCGCTTCCGCACCGCCGGAACAGTTAATTCCGATATGAATTAATTTGAAGCCGAGCATTGTGGAAACCGCCTGCCGTGTCAGCGCTTCGATTTCATCATACCGTTCTTCTTTTAGCAGAGTGTCGTTTACCATCCAGCTTCCGCCGCACGCTACAATCTTTTTAAAAGCGAGGTAATCGCAGAGGTTTTTTGATGAAATACCGCCGGTTGGCATGAACCGAACATTATTGTAGGGAGCGCTCATTGCTTTAATCAGAGAAAGTCCGCCTATCGCTTCCGCCGGAAAGATTTTAACAGTGTCCAGTCCCAGTTCCAAAGCGGTTTCAACATTGCTGGGAGAAGAGCATCCCGGAATCATGGGCACGCCCTTTTCAATGCAATATTTTACAACATTAGGGTTCAGCCCGGGAGAAACGATAAACTTTGCCCCCGCCTTAATTGCGCTGTCCACCTGTTCTGTAGTCAGGACAGTACCGGCGCCCACAATCATCTCCGGGAATTTTTCGGAAATCAGAGAGATCGCTTCGGCCGCTTCCTCCGTCCGAAAAGTAATTTCCGCGACTGGAAGTCCGCCTTTAATCAATGCGTTCGCCAACGGGATCGCTTTTGCAGCGTCATCGATCTTGACAACCGGAACAATACCGATTTTACTGATCTTCTCAAAAAGTTCGCACATGATATTGTTTCATTCCTTTCCCGCGGCCAATACCGGCTTTTAAAAGC
>CAUABB010000012.1 GCA_958427155.1 uncultured Oscillospiraceae bacterium
TATTTCCGGTGCCGGTTTTGTATCTGCTGCTTTTTTGTATCGGAGTCGGCCTGATTTTAAGTGCGCTCACGGTCTTTTTTCGGGATATTATGCATCTGTGGGGAGTTTTGACTACCGCCTGGATGTACCTGACGCCGATTATATACCCGATGGAGTTGATCGAGCAGAGCGGTAACCAGATTGTGATGGCGATTATTCAGCTCAACCCGATCTACCACTTCGTCACCTATTTTCGCGATATTATGATGTACGGTTCCGTTCCGGGACTTTCCGCTAACCTGATCTGTTTGGCATGGGGGATTGGTGCGGTGCTCCTGGGGCTCCTGGCCTTTAAAAAGATGCAGGACAAATTTATTCTCCACATTTAGTTTGAAGGAGGGGAAGAGATGGCGGAAAATGAAAACGCGGTGGAAGTGCGCGGCGTTGAAATGGATTTCAACATGAGCAAGGAAAGGCTTGAAAACTTGAAAGAGTATTTTATCAAGCTGGTAAAACGGCAGCTGCATTTTGAGCGTTTTGTAGCTTTGAAAGATATTACTCTTGATATTCCAAAAGGCGATGTCTTTGGAATCGTCGGGTTGAACGGATCTGGGAAAAGCACCCTGCTTAAGGTGATTTCCGGAATTCTCAAGCCCACCGAGGGTTCGGTGAAGGTAAATGGAAGCATTGCCCCGTTAATTGAATTGGGGGCGGGCTTTGATATGGAGTTAACCGCCCGTGAAAATATTTATTTGAACGGATCGGTTCTCGGTTACTCCAAAGCGCAGATGGACGAGCATTTTGAAGATATTGTAGAGTTTTCTGAGATGCGTGAGTTTCTGGACGCGCCAATGAAAAATTATTCTTCTGGTATGGTGGCCAGAATTGGTTTTGCAATCGCCACTATGGTGAAGCCTGAAATTCTGATTGTAGACGAAATCCTCGCGGTCGGAGATTTTCACTTTCAGGAAAAATGTGAGCGCCGGATTGCCGAGATGATGGAAGGCGGTACCACAGTTATTATTGTTTCTCATACGCTTGGGCAGATTGAACGTCTTTGTAAACACGTTGTCTGGCTGGAAAAGGGACATATTAAAATGATCGGTGATGTAGACACGGTCTGCACCGCGTATAAGCAGAGCTGAAAGGGGGCGGAGATTTGCAGTCATCAACTGGAGGGGCGTTTCGCCGCTTGATTTTAAAGATGAGCCGTTTTGGACCAGTAATGCTGTTGCGCAGAGGCTGGGGAAGTGTTAAAAAACGTGGTGTGAGAGAGACAGTTCGCGCTGTAAACCACCGCCTTTTCTACAGTAAAAATTACAGCCGTTATTTGAAACGCCGTTGTCTTCCTTCAGAACAAGAACTTGTTGAACAGAGGGGGACGCAGTTTGAGAAAACACCGGTATTCAGCGTGGTAGTTCCTTTGTATAACACACCTGAACGTTATCTCAGAGAGATGCTGGATTCAGTCTGTACACAAACCTATCCGTATTGGGAACTCTGCCTTGCGGATGGAAGTGACGTTGAGCATCCGGAGGTAGAGAAAATCTGTTGTGACTATGCGAAGAAGGATTCCCGGATTCGTTATCAGAAGCTTGAAAAAAATGAGGGGATTTCTGAAAATACCAACCGTGCGGTCGAGATGGCGGAAGGCGATTATATAGCGTTGCTTGATCATGATGATCTCCTTCATCCCAGCGCTCTTTTTGAATGCGCAAAAGCTGTTCAGGACGGTGCAGATTTTATCTATTCGGATGATATGACTTTCGAAGGGGAACTTTCCCATGTTTTGAGGATCCATTTTAAGCCCGATTTTTCCCCCGATTATCTCCGCTCTTTAAATTATATCTGTCATCTTTCAGTATACAGCAGAGAATTGGCGAAACACGCTGGAAAATTTTCGGATCGATATAACGGAAGTCAGGATTACGATATGATTCTGCGGCTGACCGAGCAGGCGAAAAAGGTGGTTCATATCCCAAAGGTTCTTTATTTTTGGAGAAGCCATTCTGCTTCGGTCGCTTCAGATATTGGGGCGAAGCCTTACTGTATCGAGTCGGCGAAACGTGCGCTGACTGATCATCTGGAACGGATTGGACTCAAAGGGCAGGTGAGCGATTCTCTGGCTCCGACCACCTATAAAATTAATTACGAGCTGGAAGATTGTCCTCTGGTTTCAATTTTGATCCCTAACAGGGAGCAAAAAACTGTGCTGAAGACCTGTCTGGACTCTATTCTGGAAAGATCCACCTACCCCAATTATGAAATCGTCATAATCGAAAACAACAGTATTTCCGAAGAAATTTTTTCTTATTATGAGGAAATTCAGAAAAACAAACGGATCAGGGTTGTCCGATGGGAGGGAGAAGGATTTAACTTTTCCGCTCTCAATAACTTTGGTGCACAAAACGCTTCGGGAAAGTATCTGCTGCTTCTCAATAACGATGTGGAAGTGATTACACCCGACTGGATCGAAGAGATGTTAATGTATGCACAGCGGAAGGACGTTGGAGCGGTAGGTGCTAAGCTGTATTACCCGGATGGTACGATTCAGCACGCAGGGATTATTCTGGGAATTGGAGGAATTGCTGGGCACTCTCATAAAGGTTATGACGGCAGATCGTACGGCTATTTTAATCGTTTGACGGTAGCGCAGAATCTGAGTGCTGTAACAGCTGCCTGCCTGTTAGTGCGCAGGGATGTTTTTGAGCAGGTTGGCGGAATGGATGAAACACTTCAGGTTGCGTTTAATGATGTTGATTTTTGCCTGAAAGTTCGGGAGGCAGGTTATCTGAACGTCTTTACGCCGTATGCGGAGCTTTATCATTATGAGTCTAAAAGCAGGGGAGTGGAGAACACCCCTGAAAAAGAGGCCAGGTTTGCACGAGAAGTCTGTTTGATGCAGGAACGCTGGGGGCAGATAATCCAAAAGGGTGATCCGTATTACAACCCAAACCTGACGCTTAACAGTGAGAAGTTTTTGCTGTCTTAAAATAAACCATAGCTGGATAAAGAAAAGGTGAAGTTATGAAAAGAGTTTTAGTAACCGGTGCCAATGGATATATCGGTCGTTATGTGGTAAAAGCACTCCTTGATTTAGGCGCTGAGGTAATAGCGGTCGACCTTTCTCACGATGGGATTGATCCGCGGGCAGAAATTGCGGATTACAATATATTTGAGGCAGATGAGAAAGCTTATGAAAGTTTAGGAAAGCCTGATGTCTGTATTCATCTTGCTTGGAAAGACGGCTTTGTGCATAACGCGCCGTCTCATATGGAGGATCTTCCCAAGCATTATCATTTTATTGAGCAGATGGTTTCCGGAGGTTTAAAACATCTGGCGGTCATGGGCTCGATGCATGAGGTGGGCTATACAGTAGGCGCGGTCACAGAAAATACGCCTGCCAATCCGCGTAGTATGTATGGAATAGCAAAGAACGCTCTGCGTCAGTCTTTGGATGTTTTACAGCAAACTCAGAAGTTTACCCTACAATGGCTTCGTGGCTACTATATTTATGGAGACGACAAGCGGAATAATTCCGTATTTGCCAAACTTTTACTGAAAGCGGAAGAAGGGGCCGCGACTTTCCCGTTTACCAGTGGAAAAAACAAGTACGATTTCATTGAGGTTCATGATCTCGCTTTTGAGATCGCGATTGCTTCCCTTCAAGAAGAGATTACCGGAGTAATTAACTGTTGTTCTGGAAAGCCGGTTTCTCTTAAGGATAAAGTTGAAGAGTTCATCGCCGAAAAGGGACGTAAAATTGAGTTGGAATATGGAGCTTTTCCGGAACGTGTTTATGATTCTCCCGAAATATATGGAGACTGCACTAAAATAAAAGCAATTCTTCAGGAAAGTATGGGCAACTACGGGCAGGATAATGATGTAAGAATTCGGAATTTGCTTGAGAAACTGGGAGGTTAATCGGTGAATAGTTCGCTGCAGATTCAGTCTGTCATTTATCATAATGAAAAAGAGGCGCTTTTCCGGGCGATGGACAGCATTTCTAACGCCATCAGAATCAGTAGAAAGCGGGATCATGAAATAGGTGATGTCACGCTTTGTTATGGAGACGCGTCCAAAGAGCCGGTTTTTACCGAAAAAGAGGTTTCGGATATTTCCACCCGTTATCAGGAGTGGTTTTCGTTTCGTTACACTTTTTTTGGGGAGAATACTGGAACAGCGAAAGGGCATAACAGGCTGGGGGAAAATTGTGAAGCCGAATATATGATGATTATGAATCCGGATGTTTTGCTTTCTCCGCATTTTTTTAGAGCCATTATGCGTCCGTTTCACGATTCGTCTCTGAATGCCGGATTGGTAGAGGCGCGTCAGACACCGATAGAGCATCCAAAGGATTATGACATTAAAACCGGGGAAACCGGCTGGGCAACAACGGCCTGTGCGGTATTTCCAACTGAGATCTTCCAGCAGATAGGCGGTTTTGATGCAGAGTCCTTTTTTATGTATTGTGATGATTTGGATTTTTCCTGGAGAATTCGTCTGTTGGGCAAAAAGATTATTTACCAGCCTTTGGCTCCAGTATTTCACGCGAAACGTCTTTCGGCGACGGGAGCCTGGAAACCGACAGCCGCAGAAGTGTATTATTCTGCTGAGGCCGCGCTATTTCTGGCTTATAAATGGTCAGCGAACAAACGCTGCGAAGAGTTGGTGAGCCAGTTTTCGGGCAGTCAGGACGAAAATTTAAAAAAGGCGGCTGATACCTTTTTAAAGAGAAAGGCGGAGGGCAGCCTTCCCGATCAGATTGACAAGGATCATAAAGTGGCGGAATTTCATGGGAATTATTACTGTAAGCACCGTTTTGTGTTATAAGGGGAGAAAGATGCGATGAGTGAAAAACAGTACATCTGTAAAAACAGCGGTGTTGTTGAAAATACCGTCGGTCTGATGCGGGACTTAAATTGCAAAGAGGGCTTGGTACTTGATTTTACAGGAGGAGAGCCGGGGCTTCGCGAAGCTCTTTTAAACGCGTTTGAGGGGCTCTCCTTTGCGGATTTGGCGGAGGACGGCGGCTCCATGGAAACAGAAGATGAGCAGAAGGCGCTGCAAGAGATTGAGAAGGTGGTTGGCGGCCATAAAGTCGCAGCAGCGCTTTTCCTCGGCATTGAAAAGTGCGAGAAGGCTTCTTGTCTACTAAACCTTGCCGAGAAACTCTCTTCCCAAAACGGGAATTTTCCCATTATTTTAAGCGCCTCCAATATCGCGCACAAAGATATTGCGATGAAACTTTTAGAAGGCCGTTTTGATTATTTGCAGGACGGGCTGATCCAAAAGGGAATCTGTTTTTATACGTCACGTTCCCTGGATGAGCTGGCTGAGAAAGCAGGTTTGAAAAGGCAGGCTTCTAATGATATAGAGGTAATAGAAACCGAACAGCATTTTCCGGAAGAAAGCAGCATTCTGGCGGAAGGTACGATGATCCATGAATATCTGGAATGGCTTACGAAGACCATCAATCCGTCGTCTGAGGTCAGCCGGTTTGTGAGGGCTTACGTTCCGGCTTCTTCTAAGAAGGTGGAGACGGAAGAAAAAAGGCCGTTCCTGACGGTCGTCACCCGCACTCAGGGGCGGCGTCCTGAGGCTCTCAATGAAACATTCCTTTGCCTGACAGGTCAAAGCGATACCGATTTCGAACTCTTGGTAATGGGTCATAATCTGTCTGAGGAACAGAATCAGCTTGTCAGCGGAATGATTGAGGACCTTCCCCAGTGGCTTCGGGAAAAAACCCGGTTAATTCCTGTTCAGGGCGGAACCCGTACAACACCGTTAAACGCGGGCTTTGCCGCTGCCAGAGGACAGTATATAGCGATCTTGGATGATGACGATATTGTTTTTGACAACTGGGTGGAAGGCTTTCGCACTTTGGCCAAAGAACATTCGGGTGCGGTGCTGCACGGATATACAATCGTTCAGGATTGGATGACGATAGAAACACCAGAGGGAGTTGACGGGCTGAGAGCCGTCGATGCGCCGTCTAACAAATACTGTCGGGAATATAACCACTTAAATCAACTGGTTGTAAATCACTGTCCCCCTGTTGGTCTGGCTTTTCCGGCATACGCGTTTCAGGAACTTGGTATCCATTTTGATGAGACGATGACCACGACAGAAGACTGGGATTACATGATGCGTGTAATCTTTCTTTGCGGGGCCGCAACTTATAAAACCCCATTTTGCATTTATCGCTGGTGGACTAATTCTGAAAGTTCACAGACACTTCACAGTAAAAAAGAATGGGATATAAATTATCGAAGAATCAAAGATAAATTTAATGAAACTCCGTTGATTCTTCCAAAAGGAAGTGCTGCGAAACTTGCTTCTATGCAGGAGGGAGACTCTACCGCATTTCAAAAATTGAATGAAGAAGAGGTCACCCTTTATTATAACTTAGGAGGGGGCTATTCAGAAGGTTGTACAATTCCTGCCGTAAAAAGTGAAAATCCAGAGTGGGTATTCCAGTTTGTGGATTTTTCGCAAAAAGGAGAAATTGCCTCTCTTCGTTTTGATCCGAGTTTTTATGGGTTTGTAACGGTTGAGGAGATGGAAATCCTGGTAATAACCAAAAACGGGGACGAGCTTTTATATAAAGGGAAACAATTGCTTCATAATGGCCATCAGCTGGATGACCGAACGGTTATCTTTGTAAAAAGTGATCCGCAGTTTATCATCAATTTTAAATCTCCTGTGGAAATAAATGAAGTTTTTCTACGTTACCATTTAAAAAAGAGAATATCAGATCAGGATCTTGATCAGGTAATCCGTTTTAAAGGAATCAAACAGCGGATGAAACGCTGGCTTCGAGGTATATTAAACAAGGGTGGATTTAGTGCAAAATTGATCAGTTTTGTGGTAAAGCTGCTGAGAAGATAGGAGGTATTCATGGAAGGGTCAATCTGGTTTTCGGCTTTTTATGGCATTTCTTTTTTGGTGGCTGTGAGTGGAATTTATTTATATCCTAAAACGGAGAAAAAACAAAATGCTGTTACCTGGTTGCCAGTCAGTCTGTTTGCTGTTTTGTGTGTCCAAGCTTTATTGGGCGGTGTAATCAATTTAGTGGGTGTGCCGATCAATCTTTTTACCACAGGACTCATAGATCTTTTATTTGGCATTGCCTGCTGGATTTGGATTTTTGTTCAAAAAAAGGTTCAGAGCTATAAAATTCATGTGGTTGACCTTCTTGTATGTGTGGCGGTTATCACCACGGCGGTTATCTGCTGCCTTACGCAATTTTCGCCGGATCTGCTGATCCATTATGAGACCTCAGACCCCGGAAATCATATGAAAATGGCTATGAATGTAATTAATAGTCAAAAATTGGAACTAATGTATTTTTCAGGCTATTGCAATGCTATTTTTATAGAATTTTTCTCACCGATTTTCTCTTCATTTACTTATTTTAAGTTGTTTATTTTGGCTGATGTTGTAATGTTTGCTCTGTCTGGCATGATGTTTTATGCTGCTGTAAGTCATTTCCTGAAAACTCATTTTGCAAGGGTAGCGGCGTTGATAGCGGTAGTTCTTTATATGCTGGGATATCCGCTCAACAATATGCTGTTTGGTTTTGTTTATCTTGGAATAGGCGTCAGTTTAGTGGCGTTTCTGTTGTTTGCCGTAAATTTTTTCACCAAGGACAATCCCTGTCTTGTTCCGGCAATTGTTTTATTGATGTTGGGCGTAGGGGGGCTGATTCTTTGTTATTCACTCTTTGCTCCGATGGTCTATATCGCTGTTTTTGCGGCGGTCGCTTGGTATTATTTCAGAAAAAAGCAGTTGTTTAAATGGAAAACCGTTGGAATTGAATTT
The DNA here is from genome assembly GCA_958427155.1 of uncultured Oscillospiraceae bacterium. Taxonomy (GTDB): domain Bacteria; phylum Bacillota; class Clostridia; order Oscillospirales; family Ruminococcaceae; genus Metaruminococcus_A. Next base: position 7,804 of record CAUABB010000012.1, read on the forward strand.
GCAATCTTTCTCTTTCCGGTTATAATTGGTCTGATCTATTCTTATTTCACCTATTTCGGCAGATCAGAAGATTTGACGGTAGGTAGCGCCTTGGCGGCGGAAGGGTATATTTACCGGGATTTGTTTTCTAATTTTATCTATATTCTTCCCTTTACCATTTTTGGGCTGGTCACGGCAATCCGTCGGAAAGAGATAGGTGCGGGGGAATTTTTGTTCTGCGGAAATTTTGTCCTGATGGTTGTGCAGTATATTATGGGGCTCAACGATCAGATTTCCTCTTACTATTACTATAAACAATATTATTTAATGTGGCTGCTTGCCTTTTATCTTGGAATTAAGGGAATTGTTTTTCTTGCAGAAAAGTCCAGAACCGCAGTGGTATCTTACGGGGTTGTGTGGGCTTTTGTGATGACAATGGCCTTTACGGGTACAGATAAGCAACTTAATGAGGATCATCTTTATTTTAATACTTCTGTGAAGTCCTGGAGTTATCTGGATGTTTACAAATTTAACTTTGACCGGATGAGCGATGGTGATTTCAGTAAAGTTAATTCGTATTTAGGTCTGTTCCGGTTTGTTTACGATAATTTGGAACTGTCGTCTCAGGTAGTTCCGTTAGTAGCTTCTCAGGATTATGTTTATTGGTATGAATCGATCACCAACCAGCGCCAGTCCGGCTATTGTGTTTGGAACGAGGGTTATCAGCAAAAATTGCTCGAATGTAATTATGTAGCAGTCCATGCTGGGAGCGAAGCGGAAGCAGATCTTGAAGGACTGTTGAGTGGATGTGAACGGGTCTTTGAAAACGAGTTCGGCTATGTTGTAAAGATCAGATGAGCGGATATTAAAAGGAAGGGTGCGGTTTATGATACAGAAAATCAGGGAACGTTTTTTTACTCCGCCGGAGGATACAGGAGGGCGACATAATAATTTTAATCTGGTCCGTTTTGTGGCGGCGGTCATGGTAATTTACGGGCATATGGCGCATCTGCTTCTTGCCCCGGTACCGACAATTTTTGGACAGGAAGTCTCAACGATTGCGGTTAAAATCTTTTTTGTCATTAGCGGATTCCTGATTACCGAAAGTTTTTTAAGGGATGAAAATATTATTCGCTATGGAATTCGGCGTTTTTTTAGGATTATGCCTGGACTTATTTTCATCACCCTTTTGTCTGTGTTTATAGTTGGCCCCCTTTTGACGCGGTTTTCTACGGGGGACTATTTTTCAAACCCAAGCACCTATCAGTATTTGAGAAATGGTTTGCTTCATCCCGTCTACAACCTTCCGGGGGTTTTTGAAACAAATCCTTATCCAAACGCGGTTAACGGTTCTCTGTGGTCGCTGCCCGTTGAAGTTGCGATGTACCTGCTCCTTCCCATCGTACTGGTGGTGTTCCGGAAGCTTAAGATCATGAAAATCGGCGTGGCTCTGACAGGGGTTGCGTTCTTAGTCTTTAATATCTGGCGGCTGAAATACGCCCCGGATCTCCGCTTTGTTTTCTGGGGATCCAACTGGATAGACGGGACGATGCTGGTTCCGTACTTCTTCGCGGGCAGCCTTTTCAGCTTTCCAGAATTCCGGCGGCTTCTAAATCTGCAGTGGGGAATCGCTCTGGCGGCGGTTGCGGCGATGTTGAATATGAATTATGTCAAATCGGAAATTCTTTTGTTTATCGTGCTTCCGTATTTTATCCTTTCGTTTTCTCTCGCGTCCCGCCCCGTTTTCGGCCGTTGGTTTGAGAAAAACGACTACTCTTATGGAATGTATTTATACGGATTTCTCGTTCAGCAAACGTTGATCTTTTTACTAGGCGCGGAGCGTTTTTCACTTCTGCCGTATACCATCCTGAGCACAGTAGTTACTCTGGTGTTTGCGGCGCTTTCCTGGCATCTGGTGGAAAGACCCTGTCAGCTTTTGGGGAAAAGGCTGCTGAAATGCCGGTTGATTGCGAGGAAAAAGGAAGCGGCTTAAATCAGTTCGTACAGGGAAATATCAAGTTGTTTGAAGAAACTGGCAGCAGACACAAGGAGGAATAAAAAATGGGAAAATTTCAGTTTTTGGAAACCGAGATTCAAGGGGTTTACGTAATTGAGCCAACAGTTTTTGGCGATGACCGCGGTTATTTCATGGAAACTTATAATTTTAATGAGTTCAAAGAAGCCGGTCTTGATATGATATTTGTCCAGGACAACCAGTCTAAGTCTAAAAAAGGCGTGCTTCGTGGGCTTCACTTTCAGACCAGAAACGCTCAGGGGAAACTGGTCCGGGTAATCAAAGGAGAGGTGTACGACGTCGCGGTTGATCTTCGGGAAGGCAGCGAAACGTTCGGGAAATGGCACGGCGTTTTGTTAAGCGCGGAAAACAAGAGACAGTTTTACATTCCGGAAGGATTCGCGCACGGATTTCTGGTGGTTTCGGACGAGGCGGAATTTGTTTACAAATGCACCAATTTTTACGATCCTTCTAGTGAGGGAGGCTTGCGTTGGAATGATCCGGATATTGGAATTGACTGGCCGGTTACGCCGGATATGAAAATCTTGTTGTCTGATAAGGATCAAAAGCAGCCCTTTTTAAAGGACTGGATGAATCGGTAATATCGTTTTTTGACAGGGCAGGATATCTGAAATGGGTCTTGCCCTGCCTTTTTGAAGTAATTGCAATTTGTAACCTTTGATGATATAATTAATATAAATTTGTCTAAAATAAAATTTGGTATCATGGGAGAAATTATGGAGTATACAGCAAACGACCATACTTTTATGGTGTGTGCTTATAAAGAAAGTGAATACTTAGAGGCTTGTATTCAGTCCTTATTGGCGCAGACGGTCAAAAGCAAGATTATGATTTCTACGGCAACTCCAAATGCGCTGATTGAAGGAGTTGCTGAGAAATATGGGCTGAAAGTCGTTGTTAATACGGGAGAAGGCGGAAACGCAAATGACTGGAATTATGCTTACAGTCAAGCGGAAACACCTCTTGTTACCCTTGCCCATCAGGATGATCTGTATGATCCCGCCTATACGGAAACATTTTTGCAAATGATCAATGGTGCCAAAAAGCCGCTTTTATTTTTTACGGATTACAATGAACTTCGAGGAGAGGTTTTTGTCCATAAAAATCGCCTTTTGAGGGTGAAAAGAATCTTGCTGTTTCCGCTACGTGCCCGCTGCCTGCAAGGGTGGTATCCTGCGAAGTGGTTTTCTCTTGCCTTTGGCTGTGCGATTAATTGCCCTTCTGTTGGCTTTATTAAGGGAAATTTGCCGGAAAAGATTTTTGTTCCCGGCTTTAAAAGTGATGCTGACTGGGAAGCCTGGGTAAAATTGATGAAGCTTAAAGGTAGCTTTGTCTACACCCGTAAAGAACTTGTCAGTCACCGGATTCACCCCGGATCACAGACTTCAGCAGTTTTGGGAGAGAATATCCGTGTGAAGGAAGACTACGAAATGTTTTGCCGGATGTGGCCCAAGTGGGTGGCTAAAATACTAATAAAGTTTTATGCCAAGAGCGAGAAAAGCAACCGTTTGTAGAGAATGAATTGAGGAAAACCTACGGAGAAAATATGAAAAAAATTGTTTTGGTTGGTATGAAATACGCGCAGGGAATTGGTGACCGCTTGATTAGCGAGTGTAACGAGTATCTCTTCCGGGAGCAACTTCCCGATGCGGAGTATGTTTATGCCGATCTGTTTGCGCGGGATAAAGAACCGGCCAGCAACCGGACTGATACATTTGCGATTCGTTGTTACAGAAAGGCGTTAAATGTTATAAGAGCGTTGGGGCTTACGTCCAGGGTGTTTAACGTGCGGTTCAAGGTTGTTCCTGGATTCCGGAAACAATTTGAGAATTATTTCCGGAAAGTGTTTCGGGGAGCGGATCTGGTTGTAATTTCTGGCGGCGGCTTGATTAAACATAACGCATATTTTGATGTGTCGGTCATATTTGAAATCATTTCGCAGGTATCGCAGGAGTTGGAGGTTCCGCTGGCTTTTAACGCGGTTGGGATTGAGGATGGTTTCTCACTCAAGAAGGCCGCCTGCCGGCGTTATCGAAAAGCGTTTACCGGGGAAAATGTAATTGAAGTGACAACCCGGGATAACTTTGAAGAGCTCCAGCAGTATATGCAAGGAAGTGCAATTCCTTATTCACTGATTGCTGACAGCGGCGTCTGGGCAGCTGAAATGCTGGGGATTTCTTCGGATATGGAGAGCAGAACAATTGGAATTGGCGTGATTACACCAGTTCGGTTTGCGGAAGAAGGTCGGGATTTTTCAGAAGATAGCTTGACGCAACTCTATCTTGATCTTATTTCTGAAGTAGAGAAAAAAGGGTTTGAGTGGAAGCTTTTTTCAAACGGGCTGGATACCGATCATGCCTATGCGGAGAAGCTAATCGAACTTCTGGGGAAAGATCCGGAACAGTATCTGGCTAAGCGGCCTTTTACTTCAAAGGAACTTATTTCTATAGAAGGTGGTTTTTGCGGGGTGATTGCAGCGCGGCTCCACGCGTTGATCATTGCGTATTCACTGGGAATCCCTTTTATTGGAATTTCGTGGAATGATAAAACCAACCAGTTTGCTGACGCCATCGGTTATCCGGACAGAATTTTTGGCGTTGACTCTTTTGATCCGGCGGTTATGGTTGAACGGATGATCAAGGCGGTCGAAACAGGTTATGAGGCGGAAAGACGCGCTACTTTCCGCAGGACAAGCAAGGAATTTGTGGCAAGGATGTGCCGGAAAATACAGTGAGAAGGTGTCAGATTGAATATCGGAATGATTATTGCCGGCGGAAGCGGGCAGAGGATGCATCAGGATATCCCGAAGCAGTTTATCAATGTCTTTGATAAGCCGATTATCGTTTATACTCTGGAGGCATTCCAACGTCATCCGGATATTGACGCGATTCTGGTTGTCTGCATTGACGGCTGGCAGGAAATATTAAGGGCTTATGCCAAACAGTTTGGTATTACCAAGCTCAGCTGGATTGTCCCAGGTGGCGAAAACGGACAGGGATCTATCCGCAATGGTGTACAGGAATTGGAAAAACACTGCTCTCCCGATGATATTATCCTGATCCATGATGCAATCCGTCCGTTGCTTTCAGCAGAAATCATTTCTGATTCGATCGCGAAATGCCGTCGTTTTGGCTCAGCGGTAACAGCAATTCCCTGTAACGAGGCTATGCTTTATAGTGAAAACGGTGAAAGTTCCGGGGAAAGTATCAACCGCGATACTCTTAAGCGTACCCAAACGCCACAGACTTTTGCGCTGGGAAAGCTTTGCTGGGCTCATAAAACGGCGCTGGAGCGGGGAATTACCAACTCTGTTGCGACTTGTACTCTGATGGTGGAATTGGGAGAGACGGTTTACTTTTCCGCTGGTTCAGAAAAAAACATTAAAATTACAACACCTGATGATATTGATATTTTAAAGGCTCTGTTGAAGATGAGGGGAGAATAAATTGAGGCTAGAACAGTCGCTTTATTTTGACGATATCCGCGCCGCCTGCCGCCTTTCCATTCCGTGGGAAAAGCTTGAAGGAAAGAGTGTTTTAATTACAGGAGCTTCTGGCTTGATTGGGACGGTTTTGGTAGATATCCTGATGGAAAAGAAAAAGACAGACGGTCTCGGCGTCACCGTACTGGCTGCTGGAAGGAACGAAGAAAAAGCTAAAAAAAGATTTGCCTCCTATTGGGACGAGCCTTCTTTTCAATTTTTTTCTCATGATGTGGTTCAGCCATGGCCGGAAGAAATTTCTCCTGATTATATTATTCATGGAGCAGGGAATACCCATCCTACCGCTTATGTTGCTGATCCCGTAGGGACAATTGCATCCAGCGTGTTCGGCCTTTATCATCTGCTGGAACTTGCGGTAAAAAAAGGCGTAAAAAGGACCGTGCTGCTGTCCACCGTTGAAGTTTACGGAGAAAACCGGGATGGGGTTCAGGCGTTTCGGGAAGATGACATGGGGTATATTAATTGTCATACTTTTCGCGCCGGTTATCCTGAGGGAAAGCGCACGGCCGAAGCCCTCTGCTGTGCCTATGAAAAAGCTTTTGATACTGATACCGTTACAGTCCGTCTTTGTAGGATTTATGGCCCCACAATGGCCGGAGAGGACAGCAAGGCGCTTGCTCAGTTTATAAAAAACGCTGTGAACGGGGAGAATATTGTGTTGAAAAGCGATGGCTCTCAGTTCTTTTCGTATTGTTATGCTACAGATGCTGCTACAGCCATCTTAACCGCGTTTCTCGCCGGAGAAAAAGGTGGCGTTTATAATGTGGCTGATCAAGCCTCTGACCTGTCATTGAAAGAGTTGGCAGGACTAGTTGCAGAAGAAAACGGTGTTGAGGTTGTGTTCGAGCTTCCGAATAATACCGAAAAGGCGGGTTTTTCAACCGCTACCCGCGCCGTACTTGATGCGTCTAGCCTTAAAGAGCTTGGTTGGTCACCATCCGAGAAGATTCAAACTGGTATTCGAAAAACGGTTTCGTTGTTAAAGGCAGGTGGACTGGAATGAGTGAGAATAAAAGCTATGATCCACAGACGCTACGTAAACTGCAGTTGACGGAACTTGAGATTTTGAGGGACTTTATTGAGGTCTGCGATCGTCATGAAGTCCCCTACTTTTTAAGCGGTGGTTCGGCCATCGGCGCGCTTCGTCATGGTGGATTTATTCCATGGGACGATGACCTTGACGTTTGCATTCCAAGGGAGGAGTACGAGCGCTTTATTCAGATTGCTGAACAGGAGCTCACCGATCGATATGAAATTCTCTGTGCCGACCGCACCCCTAATTATCCGGCGCTCAATACGCAGATTTCCAAAAAAGGGACAAAGTTCCGTCCTATGTGTTTTAAAAATGTTAAATGCGATTTGGGAATTTACCTTGATATTTTCCCTTATGATCATACGGTGTCTGACCCTGTTCTGCGGAAAAAGCAGATTCGGAGTGCCTGGATTTGGGGGAAACTGTATATTCTGCGGATGATTCCATTTCCTATGCTTCCCTTTAAAGGGATAAAGGGAAAGATTGTAAAATTTGTTTGCGCTTGTACCCATTACGGGATGGTTTTATGCCGTATTTCAAAAAAATGGCTATATCGAAAATACCGTGAAACCTGTTTCCGTTACAACGACCAGGATACCGGCTGGTATATTGACTTTCAGTATACATTTCCTGAGAAGATGCTACTTTCCAAAGAGGATATTTTCCCTCTCCATCCGGTAGAGTTTGAGGGAGTCAGCGCTTATATTATTCATGAATATCACCGTTATTTAACGGGGCAATACGGGGATTATATGCAGCTTCCACCTGTGGAGAGCCGTCGGAATCATTTCCCCTATGAGCTTGATTTTGGTGATGAGAAATAAAGGAGAACGAAATGGATATTTTATATACGATGAATGACGGTTATATTCCTCAAGTAGCAGCTTCGATGATGTCCGTGTTGGATCATAATAATTGGGCGCCGATCAATTTTCATGTTTTTTCTCTTGGTATTTCTCGTGAAAATATTCAAAAGCTTGAAAAAATGCTACAAGAGCGAGGAGCCTCTTTGACGGTTTATGAGATAGGAAATATACGGGAACGGATCGATTTTCCAGTGGATACGAATGGGTTCCATATCAGCGTGTTGGCGCGCTTGTTTACCGGGAGTATCCTCCCTGAACACGTAGAAAAGGTGCTTTATCTCGATGGTGATACCATTGTTCTAGATTCTCTTGAGGAACTGTGGGAAATGGATATGGGCGATAGCCCTATTGCTATGCGGGCAAATGCTACCACTGAGTTGGAAAGAAAGAAAAAACTGGGAATGA
>CAUABB010000013.1 GCA_958427155.1 uncultured Oscillospiraceae bacterium
CCTGCTTCATATTTCTGCTCCCGTTACCATGTAAAACACAGATTGCGTCAACAAACAAACCTCTTATTTCCACAATTTCACGTAGTAACTTGATTGATCTGGAGGATATTATGGATTTCCCTTATGGGCGAACCTGGCTCCTAGACGGAGCTACTGGAACCAACTTGATACAAGAGGAGGCTTCCCCTTCCGGGTGTATGGAAAAATATATTCTGGAACATCCGGATAAACTTTTATCCCTTCAAGCAGCCTTCCTTAAAGCCGGCGCTGATACACTGTTTGCTCCTACCTTTGGCGCAAACAGTGTACGTTTGACATACTATGGCCTGTCAGATCAGGTTGAAAATTTCAACCGCCATCTAGTAGGTCTGACAAAACAAATTGCGGATGATATACCAGTAGGTGGAAACCTTTCAACCGCGGGAATCACAATCGGCCCGGAAGAGGAAAGAACCTTTTCCGAACTAATGGGAGTTTATACCCAACAAGCTGTCGCTTTAAAAGCAGCAGGGGTTGATTATTTTGCAATAGAAACCATGACTTCCTTGACGGATATTCGAGCAGCGGTTCTTGCCTGCCGAAAGCAACGCCTTCCCATCCTTGCCTGTATTACGGTGGATGAAGACGGGCTGACTGCGTCAGGAACTTCCGCCCTTACCTGTCTGGTGGTGCTACAGGAACTGGGGGTAAGCGCATTCGGTCTCAACTGTTCCCTTTCTCCAGCACAAATGGTGCCGATTTTTGAGGAACTTGACCCGTTTGCCAAAGTTCCTTTAATCGCAAAACCTGCAGCTTCTATGCCTTCCAGCAAGGATCACCCTGGCTTTGCTCTTACCCCGGAAGAATTTGCAAAAGGGTTTATTCCACTTTTTGAGCGAGGGGTGACTATTGCCGGCGGGTGTTGCGGTACAACGCCGAAACATCTTGCCGCGTTGCGGAAAGAGATGGATACTTTTGATTTTAAGTCCGTCAAACTGCCCCGACATTCTCGTGAACTCGTCCTGACCAGTGTTCACGAAACTTTTTGTTATGACCTTGACATGTTAGAGTTTTCTCCCACCCTTCATCCAGGCGGTGATATGACGGATGAATTTGTAGAAATTGAGGACGAAAGCTACGATATTATTTCCGTTGAGATAGAAACCCCAGACGAAGCGGTTGCCTTTGCGGAAAACGATCACATGGCTAAACTGCCGGTCAGTATTCTTTCAAACGATGAACTCGCTCTGAAAACTGCTCTGCTCCTCTATAGTGGACGAGCGATGGTGGATTCACGAAGCGAACTTGAAGAGGAAATTCTTGAAAAAATTGCATATAAATATGGCGCTGTCCTTTATTGACATACGTTAGGTTAAAGATAGGAGACTAGATATTATGAAACTGGGCATGGTAGGGCTCCCAAATGTTGGAAAAAGCACTCTTTTTAACGCATTGACCAATGCCGGAGCGGAATCGGCAAACTATCCGTTCTGTACTATTGAGCCGAATGTAGGGGTGGTTTCTGTTCCGGATAAACGGCTTGACGCATTGGCTGAAATGTATCATCCAGATAAATTTACGCCGGCCACCTTAGAGTTTGTTGACATTGCGGGACTGGTCAAAGGAGCTTCTAAAGGGGAAGGACTTGGAAATAAGTTTCTTTCCAACATTCGGGAAGTAGATGCTATTGTCCACGTTGTCCGCTGTTTTGAGGATCCAGACATTATTCATGTTGATGGAGAAATCGGTCCTAAGCGGGATATTGAAACAATTAATCTGGAGCTGATTTTTTCTGATCTTGAAATTTTAGATCGCAGAATTGACAAGACACGAAAGATGGTGAAGGCCGATAAGAAATATCAGGCCGAGCTGGAATTTCTGGAAGATCTTCACCAGCATCTTGAGGAAGGAAAAAGCGCCCGCTCTTACAATTACACTCCAGAACAGCGAGAAATTGTACAAACTGTCGCTCTCCTTTCCAACATGCCGGTTATTTACGCTGCAAATATGTGTGAAGACGACTTTATTAATGGTATTGAATCAAACCCCTATTATCAGGAAGTAAAACAGATTGCGGAGGAAGAGCACTCAGCTGTCCTGCCGATCTGTGCGAAAATTGAAGAAGAAATTGCCGACATGTCTGTAGAAGACAAGGCGATGTTTTTAGAAGAGCTTCATTTAAATCAGTCTGGCCTTGACCGAATCATCACAGAAGGTTACTCTCTGCTTGGTCTAATTTCTTATCTAACGGCCGGAAAGCCAGAAGTCCGGGCATGGACAATTACCAAAGGGACAAAAGCGCCTCAGGCCGCTGGAAAAATTCACACAGATTTTGAAAAAGGCTTTATCCGTGCAGAGGTCGTTTCCTTTGATGATCTAATGGCCTGCGGCTCCATGGCAGCCGCCAAAGAAAAGGGATTGGTACGTCTTGAAGGAAAAGAATATGTCATGCAGGATGGAGATATTGTCCTTTTCCGTTTTAACGTATAAATTCAGAACGGGTAACAGGAGGAGATTTCATGGATTCATGTTCTGACAGTTGGAGCAAAACTACTCTTTATACCACCACACAAGGGATTGAAATCGTCAGTGCCTTTTTGCTGGAACAGGGTGTAGGTGGTCTGGAAATTAAAGATGCATTGGATTTTGAGCATTTTTTGAATGATACGGAAATCCACTGGGATTATGTAGATGAAGATTTGATGAAACTTAAAAACGAAGAAACCAGCATTACTTTTTATCTTCCTGAAAACGCACAGGGAAAAGAAACGTTTCTATCCATTCAGAATGGGTTAAAAGCACTGCCTGCCCTTTGTGAAGGAATTGACCTTGGACGGCTTGTTCTAAAAAGCGATACTGTTCACGAGGAAGACTGGGCCACTGTCTGGAAAAAGTATTACCGTCCTACACCAATTGGTGACCGCCTGCTGATCGTTCCTTCCTGGGAAGATGAAAAAACTAATTCAGAGGGACGAATCAAGTTGCTTCTTGACCCGGGGATGGCTTTTGGGACCGGAACCCATTCCAGCACCAAACTCTGCCTTGAGTTACTTCAAAGCGTTATTCGTCCTGGAGATTCTATCCTTGACATTGGCTGTGGAAGTGGAATTTTGGCTGTTTCTGCCCTCCTTCTCGGCGCAAAAAAAGCGGTTGGAGTAGATATTGATGAGCTTGCGGCAAAAATTGCAATGGAAAATGCTGCTCTAAATGGGGTGGATAAGCAACTGACTACCTATGTAGGGGACCTTACAGATAAGGTTTCCGGACAATACGATGTAATTTGTGCTAATATCGTTGCCGATGTTATTATCCGACTCTGTCCGGAAGTCTCAAAATTTTTAAAAGAAAATGGGACTTTCATCACCTCAGGTATTATTGACACCCGGAAAAACGATGTACTGAAGGCGTTAAGTCAAAACGGGCTTCAGGCAGAGGAAATAAAAGAAGAAAATGGATGGGTGGCTGTCCGCTGTTCTATGATGTAATCCTGATTTCTCTTTGTTGTTTTCTAAAAAAATGAAAAGCCCTGCGTTTTAAAACGCAGGGCTTTTATAATCCTCATTTTTCAAATACCGCAGTCCTCATAATCCCGCCACTTTTCTTCGTGAAGCCGATTGGTATGTAGCCTGTACAGAAAATATGCCAATGTGGAGGCTACAGCAGCTACACCGAGCAGTAAAGATATAATGCTAAGTTTTTTGTTCTTCTCGAGTTCCATAACTACTCCTCCATCCTATTATTTTAAATCATTTATAAGGACAAACTGCTGTTATTATCTTACCGGAAAAAATGGCATTTGTCAACCTGAGACAAGCCTACTACTTATTGGTATGCACAAATCAGTGAAAAATATTCCAAATAGAAATACAATTCTTCTTAAACATTTTTGGGGAGAATTTTATTGGCCAACGCGCCCGCAAATACTGCGATAAACAATCCGGAAATTGTAATTTCAGGAATTGTTGTTCCAAAAAGGTTAAAGGCCGGTGTCGTTATACCATCACTTAATCCCAGACCAAATACCAAAATCAACGCCACAATAATTAGGTTACGGCTGTGAGTAAAATCAAGTTCCGACTCAGCCAATGTCCGCATACCGATTGCCGCGATCATACCAAACAGAACAATGGACATTCCTCCCTTGACCGCATCTGGAATCGCCTGCAAAACACCGCCGAACTTGCCAAACAGGCCAAGCGCAATGGCAAAAATCGCAGCAATTTTCAAAACAACCGTGTCATAAACTTTTGTTACAGCAAGAACACCCGTATTCTCAGAATAGGTAGTATTGGCAGGACCACCAAGGAGACCCGCCACCAAAGTTGCAACGCCATCTCCAAGAAGCGTCCTGTGAAGGCCAGGATCCTTAAAGAAATCTTTTCCAACAACCGAACCGTTTGTTGTAATATCGCCAATATGTTCCATAAAGGTCACAAAAGCAACCGGAGCGATTAAGAGAATCGCCTGCAAATCAAATTTGGGGAAAAGGAAAAACTCCCCATTAAAACTCCAGAAAGGATTGATCCAGGCAGCATTTCCGATCAAATCAAAGTTAACAAGCGGAGTCGCAAACAGATGGAACCCATCACAGATCATCGAAACAACATAGCCGAGTGCAAGGCCGATCAAAATGGGAACCAGCTTGAAAAAACCTTTACAGAAAACGGAAACCACAATAATCGCGACAAGAACCAAAAGAGCAATTGCCCAGTTGCTGGAGGCCATTGAAATACCAGTAGGAGCCAGAGTCATACCAATAACAACAATAACCGGTCCTGTGACAACCGCTGGGAAAAAGCTGCGAACTCGTTCTGGACCGACCAAGCGCACCACAAAAGAGAGCACCACATAGACAACACCCGCACAGACAATCCCGCCCAGCGCATAGGGAAGCCGCTCATAATAAAGTGGATCCGCAATAACCGCAGATAAACCTTCGCTTTCAAGTTTAGCAAGCAGTTCCGGATTCCCGTTGATACAAACTGCCTGAACAGCGGGAATATAGGCAAAACTGGAACCAAGAAAAACTGGAACTTTATGCCCGGTAATAAAGTGAAAAATCAGAGTGCCAATACCAGCGCAGATAAGCGCTACTGATACGTTCAGCCCTGTCAATGTCGGGACCAGAACGGTAGAACCAAACATTGCAAAAAGATGCTGAACCCCCAGGGTGGTTTTTTTGAATGGATTCATGTATGTACCCCCATAAAATTTCATTGTTTTTCATTTTACTATATTATGAACGAAATGTAAATAGAATTCGACAGCGTTTTATGACAAATTTTATGGAAATCTAAGAAAACAAACAAAATAAAAAATCTCCCGAATGTTCCGGGAGATTTTTTAACTCAATTTTAGCCGTTCTTACGGTCAACATACTGTGTATGGAGAATATGATGCGCCTTATGGCTTCCAGGTTCACCGAAGAAATCATCATAAATCTTTTTGATCATCGGATTCTCATGTGATTTCCGAATCGGCAGATTTTTATCTTCCTCATAAATCGCCTTGGCGCGCTCCGCTCTCAAATCCACAAAGTTGCGGACACTCGCGGGCTGAACCGGCTGGCCGCCACCATTGACACAACCACCCGGACAAGCCATGATTTCGATGAAGTGATAATTTTTCCTGCCAGCCTTAACGTCCTCCAAAAGAGCTCTCGCGTTTGCGAGACCAGATGCAACTGCAACGTTAACATCCATACCGGCGACATTGTAGGTTGCTTCTTTAATACCTGCGGTACCGCGGACTTCAGAGAAGTCAAGCGCTTTCAACTCTTCGCCGGTGAGTTTCTCAACCGCGGTTCTCAACGCAGCTTCCATAACACCGCCGGTCGCACCAAAAATAACCGCCGCACCAGTGGACTCACCAAGCGGATTATCAAACTCCTCATCCGGTAGAGAAGTGAACATAATACCTGCGCGCTCAATCATCCGAGCAAGCTCTCTTGTAGTCAGAGCAATGTCAACATCCGCAACACCTGCGGCATCCTGATGATCACGGCCTATCTCAAACTTTTTCGCGGTACATGGCATAATGCTGACACTGACAATATCTTTCGGGTCAATATCATTTTGTTCCGCATAATAAGTCTTAATAACCGCGCCAAACATTTGCTGCGGAGACTTGCAGGTAGAAAGATTATCAATCATTTCTGGATAGTTATACTCGCAGAACTTGATCCATCCTGGCGAGCAGGAGGTAATCAACGGCAAAGTCCCACCATTCTGAACCCGATGCAGGAACTCTGTCGCCTCTTCCATAATGGTAAGATCCGCAGAGAAATCTGTGTCAAACACCTTGTCAAAACCAAGGCGGCGAAGAGCTGCAACCATTTTGCCTTTCACGTTGGTTCCAACCGGCATGCCAAATGCCTCACCCAGCGTAACCCGGATAGACGGAGCAGTCTGAACGACAACATGTTTGGTAGGATCGGCAAGGGCCGCCCACACCTTGTCTGTATCATCTTTTTCAGAGAGGGCACCAGTCGGACAAGCTACGATACACTGGCCGCAGGATACACAAGATGTAGCGTCCAGATCACACTCAAACGGACTTCCAATGTGAGTTTTAAAGCCACGCTCAATCGGTCCGATAACCGAAACGCTCTGGAGTTTTTCGCAAGCCGCGACACAGCGGCGGCAGAGAATACATTTATTGTTATCACGATACATATGAGGTGCCGACATATCAATGTCGTAATGATTGGTAACACCCTCGTAATACTCCGTATCCTCAACCCCGTACTCTTTACAGAGCTTCTGAAGCTCACAGGTCCCACTGCGGACACAGGAAAGACATTTTTTGTCATGGGTGGAGAGGATCAGTTCCAATGTCAGCTTTCTGGCTTTCATAACCGCAGGAGAATTGGTGACAACTTCCATTCCTTCGTTAACCGGATAAACACAGGCGGCAACCAAGCTTCTGGCACCCTTAACTTCAACCACACAGATACGGCAGGCGCCAATCGCATTAATATCTTTCAAATAACAGAGTGTTGGAATTTCAAATCCATTTTCACGTGCAGCTTCAAGAATAGTGTAGTTTTTTGGCACGCTTAATGGAATTCCATTAATTTTGATGTTTACATTTTCCATCTCGGTACTTCTCCCCTTATTTCTTCGAAATTGCTGCAAATTTACATTTTTCCATACAAGCGCCACACTTGATACACTTGTTCTTGTCGATAGAATGCGGCTGTTTTACAGTGCCGCTGATTGCGCCGACCGGACAGACTCTTGAGCAGAGGGTACAACCCTTACAGAGGTTCGGGTCAATCTCATAACTCAGCAGGTCTTTACAAACACCAGCCGGACATCTCTTGTCCACAACGTGGGCAATATACTCATCGCGGAAATAACGCAGGGTAGAGAGAACCGGGTTCGGAGCAGTCTGACCAAGTCCACAAAGGGAATTGTTCTTGATATGATAGCAGAGTTCCTCCATTTTATCAATATCTTCAAGTGTTCCCTGACCTTTAGTGATTTTATCTAGCATTTCGTACAACCGTTTAGTTCCAACACGGCAAGGTGTACATTTACCACAGGACTCATCAACAGTAAACTCCAGGAAAAACTTCGCGATATCGACCATACAGTTGTCTTCATCCATGACAATCAGTCCGCCGGAGCCCATCATGGAGCCGATCGCAATCAGGTTATCGTAATCAATCGGAACATCCAAATGCTGCGCCGGGATACATCCGCCGGAAGGACCACCCGTCTGAGCTGCCTTAAACTTTTTACCATTTGGAATACCGCCGCCGATTTCTTCTATAATCTCACGCAGGGTTGTTCCCATCGGAACCTCAACAAGTCCCGTATTATGGATCTTACCACCAAGCGCGAAAACCTTTGTTCCTTTCGATTTCTCGGTACCCATGGAGGAGAACCAATCAGCACCCTTAAGGATAATCTGCGGGATATTCGCATAAGTCTCAACGTTGTTGAGAACCGTCGGTTTCCCAAACAAGCCTTTAACCGCCGGGAACGGAGGACGACATCTCGGCTCGCCGCGCTTTCCTTCAATTGAAGTCATCAAAGCGGTTTCCTCACCGCAGACAAACGCGCCCGCGCCAAGGCGGAGGCCAAGATCAAAATCGAATCCGGTCCCAAAAATATCTTTTCCGAGCAAACCGTATTCTCTTGCCTGACCGATTGCGATTTCCAGACGCTTAACTGCAATCGGATACTCGGCGCGGACATAAATATATCCCTGAGAAGCGCCAATCGCATAACCGGCAATCGCCATTGCTTCAATAACCGCGTGAGGGTCACCCTCCAGAACAGAACGATCCATAAACGCACCTGGATCGCCTTCATCAGCGTTGCAGCAAACATATTTCTGGTCCGCCTGATTTGCAGCTGCAAAGGACCATTTTACGCCAGTCGGGAAGCCTGCGCCCCCACGGCCACGGAGGCCGGAATCCTTGATGATCTGAATTACCTCTTCCGGCTTATACTCAGTCAAACATTTTCCAAGCGCCGCATAACCGTCCATCGCTATGTATTCATCAATGTTTTCAGGATTAATGACGCCACAGTTGCGCAATGCAACACGATGCTGCTTTTTATAAAAATCCGTCTCATTGAGGGATTTAATATTATCTTCCTCAACTGTTTCGGTATAGAGCAGACGTTTTACGATACGGCCTTTCAGAAGATGTTCGTCAACAATTTCCTTAATATCTTCCGGCTTGACACGAGAATAGAAACAGCCCTCCGGATATACGATCATAATCGGACCAAGGGCACACAGGCCAAAACAACCTGTTTGAACAACATTTACCTCATCTGCGAGGCCAACGGCGTTAATTTCCTTTTTAAGTTCGGCAATAATCTGCTCGGAGCCGGAGGAAGTACAGCCGGTACCACCGCATACAAGTACATGAGAACGATACATTGAATAATCCTCCTTATGCGTTTGCGCCAATTGTATATTCGGTAACGACATTACCGTTTACAATATGGTCATTGATGACTCTTTTAACTTTTTCTGCTGTCATTTTAACGTAGGTTGTCTTGGTACCATCTTTTTCAAATACCTCTACTACCGGCTCAAATTTGCAGATGCCGATACAGCCAGTCTGGGTCACCATAACGTTGTGGAGATTCCTTTTCGCCACTTCTTCAGAACAGGCATTAAGAACCGGACGAGCACCGGCGGCAATTCCGCAGGTTGCCATACCTACAACAACTCTGTAATCAATTTCGTTGTTTTCACGAACAACAACATTATTTTTCATCCGGTCACGGATTGCCTGTAACTCTGCTAAACTTTTCATGAACGCGCACCACCTTATGTAATTGGTTAATTTAAATGATTTTCCTCTGCTGTACGATCAATTTCCTCGATATTTTCTTCCAGCATCTGTTTTAAAAAAGCAAGAATTTCATTTGAATTGATTTGCACATCTTCCAGCATCTGCCGAACTTCTCTGGTATCCAGAGTAAAAGTTTCCTCATTTACCGTATACCGAAAAACAAAGTCAATTTCCGGGCTGCCCGAAATTAACGTAACGACTGTGGCAGGAACATCCCCTAAAGGAAGCATATCGAGATGGGTGTAGCAATACTCCGCCTCTACCCTAGTTCCAACATTAGGAGTCGACTGAATCTGGAAACTGCCGCCAGTCATCTCAGCCGTCATTTTAAAAAATGGTATTCCCAAACCAATCTTACGGGTCGTCCGGGTAGTAAAAAATGGATCAATCACCCGTTTTACCTGTTCTTCGTTCATTCCGCAGCCGTTATCCTCAATCACAATGATCAACCGCTTATCTTCAGTTTGCTTTATAACTGAAATTTCAATTAAAGATGCTCCTGCACGAACAGAATTCTGTGCAATATCGAGAATATTTAACGACAGTTCCTGCATAACGGTTAATCCGAATATTTGGCGAGAATCTCGTCAACATCATCAAGAACCAAACGGCCATAAACGTCGTCATTAACGGTCAGAACCGGCGCAAGGCCACACGCGCCAATACAGCGGCAGGCCTCCAAAGAAAATCTCCCATCCGGAGTGCATTCACCATTTCCAATTCCCAAACGCTGAGAAAGACGGTTGAAAACATCGCCGGAACCCTTGACGTAACATGCCGTACCCAGACATACAGAAATTTTATACCTTCCTTTGGGGGCGAGAGAAAATTGAGAGTAAAATGTTACAACACCGTAGATTTCTGACATTGACACGCCCAGCCCATCAGAAACCATCTGCTGCACTTCAACCGGCAGATAGCCATAGATCTCCTGCGCTTTCTGCAATACCGGCATCAGTGCGCCACCCTGACCCTTGTGCTCCTCAATAACCTGTTTGAGTCGCGCTTCCTGCTCAGGTGTCCCGCTGAACGGCAATGTACTGCTTGCTTTAGCCATAAAATAGCCCTCCTCATATGATTGCGGCCCCAGGGTAAATCCCCCTTTGGCCCCCTAGAATCGCCTTTTTGTAACATTTGATAGACGATTCACAGTTACTGTTTATTATATCATGTACTTTTCACAAAAGCTATAAAAAAAGGAAGATTCTGTCATATATTAAATTGTAAATTTTTTATTAAATTCGTGAATAAAGTTGCGACCTGTTCATATTTATGAATTTCATTGAATTCTTTCGTATAAATGCTATAATAAAAGTAATCAGCAGGAATTTTATCTTCCTGAAGACCTGTTTAAGTTTCAAATCCGGAAAAACCGGAGGAGAGGAGCGGTATTATGACAATCGGAGACATTAAAAAAATTCTCGACTGCAAAGTCATCTGCTGTGGAGACCGGATGAATGCGGAAATCAACACAGCTTGCGGTTCCGACATGATGAGTGATGTCCTCGCCTTTGTAAAGGATCAGTCCTGCCTGCTAACCGGACTGGTCAATCCTCAAGTCGTCCGTACAGCCGACATGATGGATATGCATTGCATCATTTTTGTACGGGGAAAAATGCCGGATGAGGCGATGATTGAGCTTGCAAAAGAACGTGAAATCACGCTGATGAGTACCAGCCACCGGATGTTTACCGCCTGTGGGAAACTTTGGGAGAGTGGCCTGAGGGGAGGCAACTGAACTCTATGAGTGATACGTTGCATCTTCACTATGTTGTAGACGGAGACGATTTTACCCGCGCCGGCGAGGCTTCTGCTAACGTAAAAAAAACACTTCGGCAGATCGGGGTTTCTCCCGACGCGATCCGCCGGGTTGCCATTGTTCTCTACGAAGGGGAAATTAATATGGTAATTCACGCAAACGGCGGTGTAATTGACGTAGATATTGCTCCGGACGAAATTACAATGGCATTGAAAGATACCGGAAAAGGTATGGCCGATATTGAGCTTGCCATGAAGGAAGGATATTCTACCGCTCCTGAAGAGGTTCGTTCTTTGGGATTTGGCGCAGGAATGGGGCTTTCCAATATGAAAAAATACAGTGATGAAATGAAAATCGATTCCACTGTAAACGTCGGGACAACTGTTACCATGAAGGTAAAGATAAGTTAAACCTCCTAAAAATACCTGCAATCTATCATACACCTTGATTTTCATTATTGTCATCCAACAAAAGAGGGGGTGCTTCCAATGGATTTTTTCCATTCCGTTACATTAGATAAAGAAAAATGTAAAGGTTGTATTAACTGTATTAAACGTTGTCCAACTGAGGCGATCCGTGTACGGAACAAAAAAGCATTTATTATCCCAGAACGCTGTATTGACTGCGGCGAGTGTATTCGTGTCTGCCCACATCATGCAAAAAAAGCCACCTGTGACTCACTTGATGTAGTGGAACAGTACGAATATGCCATTGCATTGCCTGCCCCATCGCTTTATGGACAGTTTAATAATATGGATGATATTGACATCCTCTTGCGAGCCCTGATTGATTTCGGATTTGATGAGGTTTACGAGGTCGCTAAGGCCGCAGAGCTGGTTTCTGCTGCAACCCGGAAGCTGATGCGGGAAGGGAACCTTAAACGCCCAGTTATCAGTTCCGCCTGTCCGGCTGTCACAAGATTGATTCGGGTGCGTTTTCCAAATTTAATTGAACATGTTCTTCCTTTAAATGCCCCAGTAGAACTTGCTGCCCGACTGTCAAAGGCGGAGGCGCAAAAGAAAACAGGGCTTCCAATGGAAAAAATCGGAGCAATTTTCATTTCTCCCTGTGCAGCCAAAGTAACTGCTTCCAAGATGCCCCTTGGTACGGAAAAAAGTGAAGTTTCCGCTGTCATTTCCATCAACGATATTTATCCTAAGCTCCTTTCTTTGATGCATCTGCCCGAGTCAGAACAACCTTCGCTGGTTCAAAGCGGAAAAATCGGTGTCGCCTGGGGAACCAGTTCAGGTGAGGCTGCCGGGCTTCTCAATGACAGTTATCTTGCGGCAGATGGAATTGAAAATGTTATCCGCGTTCTGGAAGACCTGGAGGATGAACGGTTTAATAACCTGGAGTTTATTGAGCTCAACGCCTGTAGCGGTGGCTGTGTGGGAGGGGTTTTAACGGTAGAAAATCCCTACATTGCCAAAGCGAAGCTTAAACATATTGTAAAATACATGCCAGTTTCCATGAATCATATTGACCATGTACCCAAAGAGGCCGTATGGGATTCCGATCTGGAATATGCGCCCGTTTTAACCCTTGATACAGATATGCACAGAGCTCTGGAAAAAATGAACGAACTTGAAACCATTGAGGCGGATCTTCCGGGGCTTGACTGTGGTTCCTGCGGCGCTCCTTCTTGTCGTGCTCTTGCGGAAGACGTTGTACGGGGCGCAGCCAGTCCGGATGATTGTATTTTTAAATACAAAGAAAGCATTGAGAGCTTGATTCGGGATATTCATAAAATTGAGGCTTCCATCCCGCCTCCATTTCGGACTGAAACAGATGAAACATAAAAACGGTTCTACTTGTCTCTGTTTATGGATATTATCTTTATATGAAAGGGGCTTGTGAATATGACGCCGATTCAGCTTGCAGAAGCCCTGCAGCTTAAAATTGTTAATCGAGGAAGCGGAGAAGAAAGAAACGCAGGCGGAGTTTTCTGTTGCGACCTGTTAAGCATTGTTATGGGGAAAGCCAATGCAGATGCAACCTGGATTACCGTAATGTGCAACATCAATACCATAGCAGTGGCTGTTCTGTCCGATGTGAGCTGTGTTATTATTTCAGAGGGTTATTCAGCTGACGAAGAAATGATTAAAAAGGCGCAGGAACAGGGAGTTTGCCTTCTTCAGAGTGACCTCCCAAGTTTTGAACTCGGACTTGCTATCCACAAGCTTCTTGAATCATGAAATACTCTTATGACCTCCATATTCACTCCTGTCTCTCCCCCTGTGGTGATATGGATATGACGCCAAATAACATTGTCAATATGGCTTCTCTTCTGGGGCTGGATTTAATCGCAGTCAGTGATCATAATACCGCTTTAAATCTTCCTGCTGTTTTTTCTGTTGCCAAACAGGTAGGGCTTACGGTGATTCCTGCGATTGAAGCAAATACTGCTGAAGAAGTTCATGTTCTTTGCCTTTTCCCGGAACTTGAGGATGCGTTGTCATGTTCAGATGAATTTTATCAGCATCTCCCGCCGGTTTTCAACCGGCCTGATATCTTTGGCGCACAGGTTATTATGGACCAGGAGGACCGTCCAATTGGAACTGTTGACAAACTTTTAATTAACGCCCTTGATTTGGGGCTTGAAGCGCTGATTGATATGGTCAAAAAGCATCATGGGTTGGCTGTTCCTGCTCATGTTGACAAGTCATCTTATTCAATTTTGGCAAATCTGGGTTATATTCCGCCTGAATATGGTTTTACCTGCATTGAGGTCAAAAACCCAGAAGCCAAAATCTTTTTCTCCGGACAACGGATTTCCAATTCGGATGCCCATTATCTCCAGGATATCGCAGAACCAAATTGTTTTCTGGATCTTCCTCAGAAGAGTGCCAAAGCCCTTTTAGAGAAACTGAAAGTTTAATTGCTAAAAGGCCGCATGATTTTAAAAATCATGCGGCCTTTTGGCAATTCTGTTAGATTTGTTGCAAACAAAACTGGAGGACTTCACAATCTATTGAAAAAGGTTTGTTTTCATGATTGCAAGCCCTCGTTTTCAGTGTTATAATTTAGTCAAAACAAACAAGGAGGAA
The DNA here is from genome assembly GCA_958427155.1 of uncultured Oscillospiraceae bacterium. Taxonomy (GTDB): domain Bacteria; phylum Bacillota; class Clostridia; order Oscillospirales; family Ruminococcaceae; genus Metaruminococcus_A. Next base: position 14,108 of record CAUABB010000013.1, read on the forward strand.
TCCCCCATGGACTATACAATTTTAGCACCTATCGGGTCTATTGTGGCGTTACTTTTCGCGGTATACCTTGCGGTAAAAGTCACCCGCGCACCTGAAGGGAATGAACTAAAAAAAAAAATTTCCCTTGCAGTCCGAAAAGG
>CAUABB010000014.1 GCA_958427155.1 uncultured Oscillospiraceae bacterium
TTCCCAGTTTTTCACAGAGCTCCCGCACCGGCGAATAATCCGTTTTAACGCCTCCAAATTGCGGATCAAGGGTAATAGCAAGTAATTCATAATCAATTCCGATAAACCGCCGAAGCATGGCAAGACCAGTTAAAAGGACAACCGAATCCTTTCCGCCCGAAACGCCTACAGCGATTTTATCCCCATCCTGAATCAGGTCAAATTCCTGTATGGCTTTTCTCATATATCCAAGCATTCTCTGCATATCAATTTCTTCTCCGATTTCTGTTATGTTACAGAAATATTATACCTGATAACCCTTTTTACCGCAAGAAAAGAAAAAAGTCCGTTACCCGCTTGTGCCGGTTTCCTTTCAGTGCTATACTTTGAACATAAGACAGTATTTTAAAGGAGGTTTGTACCAATGGCAAAATTCAGCGATCTTGACCGGCTGTTACAGCAATTTGCCGGTTCAACTGTCCCCGGATGCAGCTGTGTCGTCTCACAGAAAGGAAAAGTTCTTTATGAAGGTTATTACGGTTCCGCCGATCTGGAAGCGGGAAAACCCGTTACTGCCGACACCGTTTACCGGCTTTTTTCCATGACGAAAGTCATTATCTGTACAGCGGCCATGATTCAGTTTGAGCGGGGAAAATTTCTGTTAAACGAACCCTACTACAACTACTTCCCAGAATACCGCAACACACAGGTCGCTGAAACCCGTCCGAACGGAGAGGTCGTTATCCGGCCGGCCAAAAGCCCCATGTTGGTGCGGGATACCTTTAATATGGCGGTAGGTCTTCCTTATCCAAGCGGTAACTCCTATACGGAACAGAAGATGCGTGAGGTACGGGAGCTGCTGGCGGAAAAGGGGAAATACACCCTTCAGGACGACGTGAAGGCAATGGCTTCTGTACCGGTCCGGTATGATCCCGGAACCCATTGGAGCTATGGGTTCGGTCACGAAATGGTAGCCGCGTTGATCGAAAAAACTTCCGGAATGACGGTTGGGGAATTTTTGAAAAAAGAAATTTTTGAACCTCTTGAAATGGAGAGCACCGGATACCGGTATTTTGGCAATATCCGGGAACGGATGGTAAAGATGTATCAACCGGAAGCGGACGGTACCTTTACGCCCATCCCCGGTCCCGCGGACGCAAACCACGAACCGGACGCGGTCTATGAAGGCGGCGGAGCGGGTCTCTTCAGCACAGCGCGCGACTACGCAAAATTTACTCAGATGCTCGCAAACGGCGGGGAAGGGATTATCGGCAGAAAAACAATTGACCTGATGCGGCGAAATATGCTGAATGAGGCTCAACTTTTAGATTTTGAGAATTCCTATAATGAGGGATATGGCTATGGCCTTGGCGTCCGCACCATGATGAGACCGGCGGGGGTAACCAATATGTCGGTTGGGGAATTCGGATGGACAGGTATGGCCGGAACGTGGGCATCCATTGATCCGTCGGAAAACTTCTCGGTGGTTTATATGCACCAGACCGTGCCGAATAACGAGGAATATCACCACCATCGGGTACGTTCCGTCGCTTACGGATGTATTAAATAAAAAGCAGTAAAAAAGGAGGAGCTTAACGCTCCTCCTTTTTTACTGTTTTTTTATAACACCAGGCAATTTTCCTGCACCAAACGAGCCATTTCATAGGCAAACTTCCGGATGGCAATCAAATCCCGTTCCGCTTCCGGCTGAGCGCGCCAATCGGCGATTCTTGCGGAAGGCAGGTCCCACATCGGAACCATTTCCGCTCCTTCCAGAAGATTGACACAGCGCTCCGCCGCTTCCAAAATATCATCGGTTGTCACCTTTTTGCTGTGGAACAGGGTGATTTCCCGAGTATCTAGAACCTCTTCCACCGCTTTAAAGGCGTGACCTTCCTTATTCGGACGGTAACGCATCCGCTCCGGACCACGGTTTCGGAAAAAACCAAACATCGCCGCCACAATGGAAGGATCACGCACGGTTCCATCCGGGTAAATAATTCCGTGAATATCCCCCCAGAAGCCTTCGGTCACCAGGCAGAACAGATACCAGCCTACCTTATGGTTCTGACAGATTTCCAACTCAACGTCATAAGGATTGGTTCGTCCCACGCAACCGGTTTCGGTATTCAGGATTGGTTTTCCGGTTTCCCGTCTCTGCCTCTCCGCCTCCCGATAAACCGCTTCAATCTCAGCACGGGTGGTAAGATAATCGTGAAAGCTGATAACGTCAATCAGATCATTGGTTGTCTCACAGTGAGAGATAAACTCATGACCGACAGTCAAAACGCCGTCAGGATCAAGAGAGCGGATAATTCCGCACATCCGGCGGACAAGCGCTTGGATCTGTTCTTTTCGTTTGGACTTTTCTGCCTCATCTGTACAATTGCGGATATAATCATTGCAGTAAGGCTCATTCATAACGTCCCACATGAGAATATTTGGCTCACCGTGAAGGAGTTCAAACACAGCAGCCGCATACTCCTCCATCTTTTTCCAGTCCGTCTCATCCGGCTCTTTAAATTCCTTGATGGGATTTCCGTTCCAAAAAATCGGCATAACGGAAATTCCATGCTTGCCGCAGCCGCGCACAAAACTGAGAATCAGTGCAAAGTACCCTTTCGGATCCGCCTCCCATTTTTCCTGCTCGATCCAGAACCGGACAGAGTTAATTTGAAGCCGTTCCGCGCAGGATAACTCAAAATCAACCTGCTCTTTTGACTTTCCCGGATCCGGGTTATGGCAGACGCCTCGAATATGGCTGTAATCCTTTAAATGTTCCATGAAACCTTCTCCTTTCATCAGCTGTTTTAATCATCCGACTCAATCAACGCGCCGCCGGCCAAAGCCCGCGCCAAATCGTGCTCATGAAAAACAGGGCTTTCCAAGATCATTCCGCCCCGCGCCAAATCCTGCGGCTGATGATAATCGCTACCGGAAGTTCGAACAGAAAAACCGTTTGCTTCCGCAAAGGCGGCCGCGAGATAATTCCGGCTGTCATGACGGGGATTCCCGTTAAAAACTTCAACCCCGTCCAAAAACTCCGCCTCCCGAGGACGGCAATACGCCCGAAACGGATGCGCCTGTACCACAATCCCGCCGGCACTGTGCACCAGTTCGGAAAGTTTTTTCAGCGAAAGGGTATAGCAAAGAAGATTTTCCAGGAAAAATTCAGGAGAAAGGCCATAAAGAAGAAAATCCTCTGGACCTTCCTCCAAACAGATTTCCGCCCCAAACAGGACGGTTAGCCCTATTTTCTCCCCTTCCTCCCTCGCCGCGCGGTAGCCCAAAAGAAACCGCTCCGCTTTCTTTTGAGGAGACCCCTCGAACAGATCCAGGGAGTAACTTCCAAAATGATCGGTCACAACAATCCCGTCATATCCTATCCGGCTGTACTCGCGCACCGCCGTTTTGGCCTCCACCTGCCCGCAGGGGCTGACCTCTGAGGTGTGAAGATGAGTTTCAAGCTTCAAAATACTCTCTCCTTTTTAGAAAACGCTGTTAAAACATTTCTGAAGGAAAGCGTCAATTAATCCCAAGACCTCTTCCGTCCAAAAGCCGGGGCCGCCGTGTTCTGCTCCCAGCATTTTGTAGAAAAACGCTTTCTTTTCATTTGCGCGCAGCGCTTCATAAAGCCGAACGCTTTGACGGAAAGGGACAACCGGATCTTTGTCGCCGTGGAAAATCAAAATCGGAGCAATGGGCCGCTCTTTCTTTAAGTATTCAACCGGATCGGTCCTTTTCGCAAGCTCCAGATTTTTCAAAACATCGACCCCGCCGATCAGCATCCCCTCCGGCGAGTCCGCTCCGCAATGATCCATACCAGACGGCGCTTCATTCATTTCATAAATCGCGGTTGGACCATAAAAATCGACACAGGCGGAAACATGATCGGAATATTCCGGATACTTGGAGGAAGAAAACTCTGGCAAGCCCTCGGTAATATTGACCATCAAACTGGTATGCCCGCCGGACGAATCCCCAAAAACAGCGAAACGGTCCGGATCAATCCAGTATTTTTCCGCGTTTTTCCGGAGAAATTTGATCGCTGTCCGGGTATCTATCACCTGAGCGGGAAAAGGCGCTACCGCCGAATGCCGGTACTGCACAACCGCAACAACATACCCTTTTTCCGCAAGCTTTGAAAGGGAGGCGACATTGGAGTAAACATTCTGCACTCCCCAACCAGACCCCTGTACAAAAACAACGCAGGGAAAGGCCGCCTTCCTTCCATCTGCATAATAGGGCGCCAAAACCTGAAGGCAAAGGGAACCTCCCGGATAAGCATCGTACTCCACATTCGCCTGATAGGAGATTTTTTGTTCATCGCGGCGGGTTTGTATGGTTTTCATTCCGGGACAGGTCTCGGGAGCCGCCGGAAATTCCTCATAGGTATAATGTCTGGGCGCAATTATCTTTTTTCTCCTCCTTAAAACCGGGTCTGAAAAAATTCATCCCGGATCGTCAGCGCAACGGATTTTTCAACCGCTTTTATTATAACACGTATCCGGAAAACATTCCAGCACAAACTCCTTTTCGGCGGCGGGATGTTCCACCAAATTAAAAAGCACGGAAAAGCCCGTGCTTTTTAACGTTAAATACAGAATCCCCCATTGGGGCTGAGCACCTGCCCGGTGATAAAATTCGCCCGGTCCGACGCCAGAAAAAAGATCGCCTCAGCAATCTGCTCTGGGGCTCCGATCATGCCAAGAGGTGTCTCCTCCCGAAGCCACTCCATTGTTTCCCCGCTGAGCGCGGCATTCATATCCGTGCTGACAACGCCCGGAGCCACACAGTTCACCCGAACATGGGAAGGCCCCAACTCTTTGGCAAGCGCTTTGGTAAACCCGATGACCGCCGCCTTCGCCGCGGAGTAATGAACCTCACAGGAAGCTCCGGTAATTCCCCAGATCGAGGAAAGATTCACTACACAGCCAGCCTGTTTTTGCAAAAAGTCAGAAAGAACAGCCTGGGTACAAAGACACATTCCTTTGACGTCAATGTCAAACATTCTGTCCCAATCCTGAACCGTGATTTCCGCGAACGGCTTCTGCTCGGCAATACCGGCGTTGTTGATTAAAACATCCACCGGGCCAAATGCCCTGTGAATGTCATTGATCATCCGAATTACCTGCTCTGGATCGGAGACGTCCGCCCGGAACATTTCCGCCTGAAACCCCTTTTTTTGAAGCCTTTCCACCAGCTCCTCTGCTTTGTTTTTATGATGGGTATAATTAACCGCCACCCGATCACCAGCTTCGGCAAACCGTTTGGCCGCCGCCGCTCCGATTCCGCGGGAAGCACCGGTGATCAATACAGTACGAGCCATCCTATCTCCTCCTTTTCCGTCACTGCGTCTACTCTCCCTGCATGACTTTTCGTTTTTTCTTTCCAAAACTGAGCCGGATGGTAAAAATACGATCTCCGGAAAAAAGTTTAACCGCTAAGAACATAACAACTACCAAAAAAATCAGCTGATAAATCAGTCCTCCCAGGTAAAGTGGATAATTATCAAAGACAAGGTTGCTGTTTGCCAGAAACGTATGAGTAAAGGGAATGGCATAAATTAACAGGCGAATCGGGAATGAAAGGGAATTAATATCAGTAAACATGGTCATCATATAAGGGATCAGCATGGCAAACATAAGCGGTGTAATCGCAGTCTGAGCCGATTTGATATCGCTCGCGAGCGCTCCCAGGATCATGCTGACCGCAAGCGCAATCAGAATTGTCAGAAACAGCTGAATCCCCAGAAGAAGATAATCCACAGCGCTCAGATTAATCCCAAGAGTGCTTAAAGAATCGCCAAGTAGATCAGAAAAGCCGCCTACCGCTCCACCTGTCATCCCATTCATATAACTGGAAAAACCAACCATATAAACCGCTGCCATCAACAGGGAGACAATCCCTGCGCCGCACATCTTTGCCGAGAGGACAGAAAGGCGGGAAACAGGGGTACAGAGAAGGGTTTCAAGGGTTTTATCCCCTTTCTCATTGGCGATTGCAGAGGCTACCATCTGGGACGCAAAGATCACCAGAATAAAAACCACAATGGGCACAAACATACTCTGATTCATGGCAAAACCGGCAAGCGCAGCGGCACTTACCTGAGCAGAATGATCTGCCACAAAGGTGGTTTCAGAAGAGGCAACCGGATTTTTTAAAAAATCCGGGGACAGGGAACTTTCTTCCGCAAGATTTTGGGAAAGAAGCATTCCAGAGACAATTTCATTGATGACGGTAACTGCTGCCGCACTACCCGAAGAAGATAGAACTCCGCTCATGGAAAGGGTCTTGAGGGAAGAATAAATTTCCAACTGAGCTTTTTCCCCATCTAAAATTTTCTCTTCAAATCCTTTTGGAATGACCAGCAGGTCATAATCACCTTGAGGCTTATATTTCAAATCACCTTCTACCCCGTCAACAGGCGTTTGAGAAATCACTTCAAATCCACTTTGAGAAAGAAAATCAATGCAGCTTTCAGAAAGAACGGACCGATCTTCGTCAATCAGATGTACAATTCCCGCTTTATTTTCACTGTCCTGAGAAATACCGGTCATGACCTGTCCCAGCAGAAAGAAAACACCCATTGCCACAACCATCCCGATAATTGTGGAAACGCTGAGCATCTCGCGCATCTCTTTTTTTAAAAGGGTTAAAAATTTCATCGTCTTTCCACCGCCCTTTCAAAAACCTCTTCCAGATTGTCCGCATTAAACTGAGCTTTCAATTCATCCGGCTTTCCGGTGACTAAAAGGGTTCCATGATCAATAATCCCCACCCGATCTGACACATATTCAATTTCAAGCATATTGTGGCTTGAAATTAAAAAACTCATTCCTTCTTCATCCGCGAGGCGCCGGATCATCCTGCGGATTTCCAGCGCGTTGATAATATCCAGTCCAGATGTCGGCTCGTCCAGCATTGCAAGGGCAGGACGGGTCATAACCGCGCGGGCCAGAAGGAGCTTGCGGATCATCCCACGGGAGTAGCTGGCAACTTTATCGTTTAGGCGCTCTCCCAGATCAGCAATTTCAACTGCACGGGAAACATATTCCTCCTGCAGTTTCCGGTCGGTTGTAAAAAGAGATGCCATAAATTTAAGATATCCCTTTCCGGTCATATTTTTATAGGCGCCGGCCTCATCCGGCAGATAGGTAATATGTTCCCGCACCCGCGCGGGTTCCCGGGTAACACTATAACCGTCAACCAAAGCATCCCCTTCGGTAGGAGTTAACAACGTTGCAATCATCCGGATCGTTGTAGTTTTTCCTGCCCCGTTTGGACCAATCAGGGCGAAAACTTCTCCCCGATTCACCTCAAAACTCACATGTTTCGCACCTTCAACTTTGGCATATTTTTTACTCAAGTTCTCCACTTTCAGTGTTACAGCCATAGCTTGTGTGCCCCCTTTCTAATAGCTGCACCATAAAAATAACCTGCCTGTCAAAAAGTCCGACAGTTTTTCGATAACGATTGTAACTCGCGTTCAATAGAATGTCAATAAAATTCTGACGAAATTTTTGGAATCAGTCCGTAAAACATCGGTATTTTTTTATAAAAACTTTACATTCAAAAAAACATATGACGTATGTTTCTTCCGCATAAAACAGATCATACTAAGAGTGAGAAACAGGAGGAATTACAAAATGGAAAAACTGATCCAGATGAAAGGAATTACCAAATGGTATCACAAAGGAGAAGTTCTGGTCAAGGCGCTGGACGGAGTAGACTTTTCTGTAGAAGCGGGAGATTTTACCGCAATTGTGGGAGCAAGCGGCTCTGGAAAATCCACCTTGATGAATATTATCGGCTGCCTTGATATCCCTACTTCTGGGCAATATCAATTGGATGGAGCCGATATCTTGTCCCTCGATGAAAAAAAGCTTTCTGAAATTCGAAACAAAAAGATCGGATTTGTTTTTCAGGGATTTTATTTGATTCCCGGTCTCAACGCAGTCGAAAATGTAGAACTTCCCTTGATATACCGGGGGATGCCCCGTGCTGAAAGACGGGAGCTCGCCGCAGACGCTCTGCGAAGAGTTGGTTTGGAAAACCGGATGAACCACCGTCCAAACCAAATGTCGGGCGGGCAGCAGCAGCGGGTGGCCATTGCCCGAGCCATTGCCGCAAGACCTCCTGTTTTACTCGCTGACGAACCTACCGGAAATCTGGACAGTCGTTCGGGCAGGGAAATCATGAGAATCCTGGAAGAGCTTCATGAAGAAGGAAAAACCATTGTGTTAATCACTCACGACTCTACGGTGGCCGCAAATGCTGGAAAGGTGTTCACTATGGCAGACGGACATTTGAGTGGTCCAACATTTTGAATTAAAAATTGTTTCATTCAAGCCAAAGAGTTACGGATTGTAATTGAAATCACCGCCCTTTTGTGATAGTCTAAAAGCAGAAAAAGGAACCACTGCTTTGAGGGTTCCATAAAAATGTGCCGGTCCGCTCCAACCGAACGGACACGGATAATTGGACGGGGGCATTTTTTTGAAAGTTCTCATTATTACGGCGACAATTGGCCAAGGGCACAATGCAGTTGCAAGATCTATCGCAGATGAACTCAGAGAGCGAAAAATTCCCTGCAAAGTATTAGATATGTACCGGTATTTCAGTCCGGCTCTTCAAAAAATCGTGCAGGGCGGATATTTAATTTCCATTCGTTCCGTTACCGCTATCCACGCCCGAAAAATTGGTGAAAAATATTATGATGCTATGGAGAAAGGTTATAAACCTTTAAATGAGCACACCTTTGCCCGGGCAAAAAATCTGCCGTTCGCTCGACAGTTGAGAAAATATCTGGACGAGTACCAGCCGGATGTCATTATCTGTACGCAGGTATACTGTGTACATATTATCGATACCATTAAGTCCAAAGGATGGATTGATGTTCCTGTTTTTGGAATTGATACTGACTTTACAGTACAGGCTCACTGGCAGGGAAATGATTACCTGGATTATATTGTCACTGCCTCGAAAGGTCTCACTGGCCAGCTTTTGGTCAAACAGGTTCCAAAAGAAAAAATTCTTCCCTTTGGCATTCCTATCAGCCCCAAATTCGGCACACATCTGGATCAAAAAGAGGCGCGGGAACTTCTCTGTTTGGATCCAGACAAAAAAACCCTGTTGATTATGGGTGGAAGTATGGGATATGGAAATATAGATAAAACCCTGCTGGAACTTGATAGCCTTCCGTTTGATTTTCAGGCGGTTGTGGTTTGTGGAAGTAATCTCAGGATGCGGGAAAAGCTGAAAAAACTCAAGACAAAAAACCGCTTTGATATTTACGGTTTTTCTTACAATATCCCAATGATGATGGACGCAGCCGATGTTATGATTACCAAGCCGGGAGGAATTTCCCTTTCGGAAGGACTGGCCAAGGGGGTTCCGATGGTTCTCGCCAACGCAATTCCGGGTATGGAAGACCGAAACACCGATTTTATGGTCGGTCACGGACTCGCTTTAGCGGCTTCCAAAACTTACCCGATCAAACAGGCTGTCTCTGACCTTTTCTTAAAAGAAGAGGTTGCGGACAAGATGCGCGACAACCAGAAAGAATTTGCCCATCCCAATTCAACTGCCGTTCTATGTGATTTTGTCATTGAAAAAACTCGGGAGTCAATAGAGGCAAAACGCATCGCCTCTGTTCCACGCTGACAGAAATCCTGTTGTAAAAACACTGTTTTCGATAAAATACCCGTATCCGTTAAATCACGGATACGGGTATTTTGGCTCCAAAGAAACTTTTCGGCGTAAAATTACGGCGTTTTTTACCCTATTCTGTTTTTTGTCCGTCTTCATAATCGCAAAACGCATAGTTAAGGTCTACATTCCCGGAAATTCCGTCTACTGTACCGGCGTTTGAATGCTGCCAGATAACATAGTCGTATTCTGAACGGGGAGCCTCTGCCCAGTTTGCCGCCCAGATATCGTAATGCTGAAGCTGCGCCCATCCGGGGTGGTTGACAAGCCAGCTGTCATAGGTATAAATAATTGGCGTATACCCCGCCTCCGCAATTACCGAACAGAACGCGTCAACTACAGCTGTCAATTCCTCCTCTGAGAGTGCCTGCTGTTCATCTCCCTCAATATCAAAAGCGATAGGATAGTCAATCATACTCCGGTAAGGTTCAAGAATCGAAAGGCAAAATTCTGCTTCCTGCTTTGCCTCCTCCGGCGTCAACGCATAACTGAAATGATAAGCGCCTACCTTCAGTCCCGCCATATTAGCGGCAAGAAGATTTTGTTCAAATTTCAGGTCTCGCTGCCCCGCTTCTTTTCCGAAACCGGTACGGAGCATCGCAAAATCATAACCAGCAGCCTTGACTTTATTCCAATCAATATTCCCCTGGTAGACAGAGGCATCAATCCCGCTGTGAGCAGCACCGTATCGGCAGCTTGCCTTAATATCCCCCGTCATGGGCGATTCATCGCTCACACGGACATAAAGATCGTATAGTCGGTAAATGGAAGAGGAAAATTCAGCCGTGTTCCGCTCTGATTCCTCCTGAATCAGAATCTCTTCCTCTCCGTCAAGATAATAAAACTCATAGGTGAGAACCCCTTTTCCGCCCTCCGCCTGCGCGGTAAGGGTTACGGTTTCGCCGGGAGAGGTCACCTCCCGGTCAACCGTCAAAGAAGCGGACGTAAACCGGAATTCCTCCGCCTCCCGCTGACGGGCAGCCCGAATCTGCTGACGCACAAATAAGACGCCGGCCGCACCGATGACAAGAATTACCGCCAGCGCCACCAGGATCACCCACAATTTTCTTCTGCGTTTCTGTTCCATAAACACCTCGCTGCAGACTCCCGGAGCGATACCCGGGAGGGATAATAAAGCGGAGGCCGGCCCCGGCTTCCGCTTTTAAAATTAATTTATAAACGGTTCAAAGTTTCAAGATACTCTTCCAGACAAAGGCCGGAGTTATAAATCGCTTCCGCGTGCGCCTTGCCGACATAGCGGAAATGCCACGGCTCATACCCGATTTCGGTGATCTCCTCTTTATCCTTCGGATAACGCATGATAAAACCGTATTTGTGCGCGTTTTCCTTCAGCCATTGGGCCTCTGTAGTCTCCTCAAAAGTATCTATAATCTCTTTTCCGGAGTTCTGCCACTCCACCGAGATAATATCAACCGCCAGACCGGTATGATGCTCGCTGCAACCAGGATAGGCAATATACCGCAGGGTCATTTCCTTGGCTTCCTCATCATTATATCCCTGTTCCTTATAATGGTTAATATGCCAGTCATAATAGGTTTGCTGCAGGGCAATTGTGCGGTAGGACGCGCGCAAAAACAAATTTTGCCCATCCGCTTTGGCGTCTTTAAACATCTGCTCAAGTGCCGGAACAATCCGGGAATCCACTTTCATATCGTCAAGCGCCGGAATATCGGCGTAATTTCCGGTGATGTCGGTTAATTCCACCTCAAAATCCTCCGGGAGCGGATGATCCGGATTCGCCAAAATCAGCTGCCAGCTGTCATCCGGATCCGAAATGACGCTGCTGACCGAAGAGTCGGATGAGGATGAACTGCTTTGAGAGCTTGACTGAGACTCACTGGACAGAGAGGACTCCCCTCCGTTTCCCCGATTTCCCACCATAAAGACAACTGCGATAACGGCTGAGATCAGTGCGATCACCAACACTGCGGCAAGAACAATATTTTTTATCTTCAGACGGCGTTTTTTTCTACGCGTCATTTTAATCCCCCTTTAAAGGCAACAATTTTCCAAAAAACACTCTTTTTCGAGTATAGCACATTCCCCACAGAATGACAAGGAAAGTGAGGCGGAATCCTCCTTTGATTTAAAAGCAGGGAATTGTGTTATTTTTCAGCGGAATACTGTCTTTTTTTATCAAGAAGCTGTGCTATAATGACGGTGAATTAAAAAGGCTGTTTTAAGGAGCCGGATTTCTATTGGAAATATGATAAAGGAAGGCGACGGAATGAAACAGATTCCTTCTCTATCAATCAGCAAACGAATCGCGCTTTTAAAAGAGCGGTTTGAGAAAGATATTACCTTTGAAGACTTCGGACTTCGTTCCAAAATCTATCAAAAGGTTGCCGCAGAACATCCCGAGGTATCTGCTGATCTGCGGATTGCAATGGGGTTTCGGGAATTTCTGCAACAAAAAAGCGTCATTGTGCGCGAGCATGACCTGTTAGCCGGAAACCTGCGGTTTTACGGCTACAGTGAGTCGATTCCGGTCAGAAAAGTTTCAACTGGCGCGGGGATTATGCATAAAAAGGATGTGGACCTTCATCCGATGTTTCTCAACGCCGAGCTTTTCGACGTCTCAGAGGAAATTGAAAATTACAAACGGCAGACCGGACAGACAGAAGGCCCCGAAGCCGCTCTGCTGGACCGTTATTACACCGCTCTTCAGGCGGGTGAATACAGCCGCTGGGCCAGCGGTCACGTCATTGCCGGATACGAAAAAGTCGTAACAAAAGGGCTCGGCGCGCTGATCCGGGAAGGGGAGGCCGCGCTTCAAAAGGCAGATAAAGCGCACCGCGACTGCGTGGAAGCGATGCTGATTACCGACCGGGCGGCGAAAGAATATATTCTGCGTTACCGGGACGCCGCGCTTGAGATGGCCCAAAAAACCCAAAACCCGGAATACAAAGTGAGCTTAAAACGAATTGCGGACGCCTGCGAAAATATCAGCGAAAACCCTCCGCAAAGTTTTTTTGAAGCTGTTCAGCTTCTCATGCTGACTCATGATATGATTATCTGCGAAAGTGTTTCCGGCTCCATCTCTCTAGGGCGGGTTGACTATATTCTCTATCCTTATTACAAGAAAGACTTGGAAGAAGGGAAAATTTCCTTTGAAGAAGGATCTGAATATATCGACGCCCTTTGGCTTAAATTCGCTCAGCTGATGGAGGGATTTCAAAACGTAACCCTCGGCGGCTGCCACCCGGACGGCAGTTTCGCGGGAAACGAAATCACTGTTATGGGGCTGCGGGCAAGCCGAAAGATGATGCTTGACCAGCCGTTGATTTCCTACCGCTGTCACCCGGATATGCCCGACTTTTTCTGGGATGAAGTACAGGACCTCGTCCAGACCGGACTTGGATTCCCCGCCATGTTCAACGATAAAATCGTTTTTCAGGCCAAGGAGGGGGACGGTGTCAGTCCCCAGGACAGCTGGAATTACGGAATTGTCGGCTGTGTTGAGCCGGCAATTGGCGGGAAGGAATATTCCCGAACGGAAGAACTGCGGGTAAACTGGGTAAAACCTTTAGAGCTGATGTTGACCGGCGGCGTCTGCGCCTGCACAGGGGAGGAACTTCCGCTTAAAACCAAACGGGATCTTTCCAAAATTTCTTCTTTTGAGGAGTTTTACTGCTGGTATAAGGACGAACTGAGCTTTTCCACCCAATTGGCTATGAAGGCTTGCAACATGCTTGACACCACTTACGGGAAAACCTGGCCCATTCCGTTTCTTTCCTCTACCATGGCGGAATGCTATGAAAAGGGAGAAGACGTAACCCGCGGTGGAACGACCTATTCTTTTTCCACTCTAAATGCCTGTGGAATGGCTGACGCTGTCGATTCCCTTTCTGCTATCCGGGAGGTTGTGTTTGAGCGGAAACTTCTCACCCTGTCTGAGTTGGCAAAAATTTTACAGGATGACTTTCAGGGAAACGAGCCGCTTCGTCTGCTTCTCTCCAACCTTAAGGGCCGGTACGGAAACGGGGATGTGAAAACCGACTCTATAATGAAAGAGCTCTGCGACCTTTTCTGTGATCTCGGCCGAAATACTACAAATCCCTTTGGAAGGCATTTCCAAATCGGGCTGTATACGGTAAGCTCCCACGCCAATATGGGAGCGAAAACCGGAGCCCTTCCCACCGGCCGCCACAAGGGTGTTTCTCTCGCAAACGCCCTTTCCCCCTGCCAGGGTGCTGATCGGCTCGGTCCAACGGCCGTAATCCGTTCTATCACCCAGGTAAATCATGCTGTCTGCGGAAACGGAATGGTACTTGACTTAAAGTTTAATCCGGCTTTTCTCAAAAAGCCGTCTCACCGCAAAGGAGTCCGGGAGCTCATCCAGACCTATTATGAAAACGGCGGAATGGAAGTACAGTTTAACGTAGTCAGTAGGGAAACACTGCTCGCCGCCAAGGCCGACC
>CAUABB010000015.1 GCA_958427155.1 uncultured Oscillospiraceae bacterium
GGACCCAGAGGTGATGTACGCGTATGAGCATGCGTTTAGTGATGAAGAGGTTTCCGATTGGCTGAATCGTCAGCTTTCACGCTATGAAGAATATGGACATCGGTTTGGCCTTTACGCGGTTGTTTTAAAGGAAACTGGGGAAATGATTGGGCAGACAGGACTGACATTGCAGGAATGCGACGGGGAACAGATGCTGGAAGTTGGTTATCTGTTTAAGAAACGGTATTGGCATCAGGGGTACGCAATCGAGGCTGCATCTGCCTGTAAAAAATACGCATTTGAAATATTGAATCAACCAGAAGTAGTTTCTATTATTCGTGATAATAATTTTCCTTCGCAGAATGTGGCAAAAAGAAACGGAATGAAGCCGGTAAAGACTTTTGTCAAGCACTATTACGGCGTTGATATGCCCCATATTCTGTATTGTGTTAAACGCGGATGAAATAAGGGAAGCTCTCTATTTTTATCAATCATGTTTGACTCGCTTTCATCATAGCAATAGATCGTAGAATTGTACTTTAAAGGTGTTTAGCTTTGAAAGGCGGGATGGGGATGGGAAACTACAAAGCTCTTCTGCTGGACGCAGATGATACGCTTCTCGATTTTCGAGAAAATGAGCGTGAATCGGTTAGAAAGGTATTTGTCCAGATGGGATTTCATGTGGACGATATGGTGTTGCGTCGGTACTCTGAGATCAACAAGGCGCTTTGGCTTTCTCATGAGCGTGGAGAAATTTCAAAACAAATGATCTGGGATCAGCGGTTCGCAAAGCTTTTTGAGGAGCTACATCTTCCTGGAGATGGAGAAAAAGCTGAAAAATTTTATCGGGCGGCTTTAGGTGAAGGAGCGCAGACAATTCCAGGAGCAGTTGAGCTTTGCAGAACGCTCTGTCAAAAATACGCTCTCTATATTGTGACGAACGGAACGGCTGAAACACAATATAGCCGGATTCACAAAGCCGGTCTTGATTTGTGGGTTCGGGATATTTTTATTTCAGAAAAGTTAGGAGCGCCTAAGCCTGCTGCGTCTTTTTTTGACGCAGTTTTTAAGCGAATTCCGTTTTCTAGAAATGAATGCTTGATTGTAGGGGATTCTTTGACGTCTGATATTCAAGGGGGACTTAATGCCGGTGTTGATACCTGTTGGTATAATCCCAATCGGCTTAAACCGCCTTCTAATATACGGCCAACCTATGAAATTCAATATTTGAATCAACTATATGACCTACTAAAGTAAACAGGAGTGTGACGTAAAAATTATGGATCAGGTGTTGTTAAAAGCAGGTTCTTTTGTGATTATCATTGTCATTGGTTATCTACTTAAGCGCTTTCATGTATTTGGACCAAATGACTATAAAGTGATGACTACAATTGCGGTAAACATTACCCTGCCTGCCGCGGTTATTTCAAGCTTTGCGAAATTTGAGCGAGACGACTCCCTTTTCCTTTTGGCTGTTTTGGGGTTTGGACTTAATTTTGTGATGATTTTTTTCGGTTATCTTGCCTCTCTCCGAAAAAGCAAACAGGAGCGCGCGTTTTATATGATGTGCTGTCCAGGTTATAATATCGGTTCCTTCACGCTTCCGTTTGTTCAAAATTTCTTTGGCGCGTTCGGTGTAGTTGCTACCTGTATGTTTGACGTTGGAAACTCCCTGATGTGCTCCGGCGGAAGTTATACAATAGCTTCCGCAGCTATCTTTTGATGTTGATTTTAACCTTGGTTCAGGTGAAAATTCCTGAGCCGGTTGTAACGCTGTCTTCTACGATAGCGGCTGCGAACGGGTTTGCGGCTATGATGATGATCGGGATGATGTTTAAAATCGAGCTCAAAAAATCTTATCTGAAAGCGGTTGGACTCACACTGTTGATCCGGTATCTCTGTGCGGGTGCCCTTTCTGCAATTTTTTATTTTTGTACGCCTTTCTCTCTACAGATCCGTCAGGTTTTGGCCATTGTCGTGTTTGCGCCTGTATCCGCTTTGGCTCCCGCTTTTACAGAAAAGCTTAAAGGAGACCCCGGCCTTGCGAGTTTTGCCGGATCGCTTTCCATTGTAATCAGCGTTGGAATTATGACAGTGCTAATGATGGTGATGCACATATAAGCAGCCTCAGCTTGATTTTACGGTGGGACAAGGAGAATGAATCCAATGGAAGAAGTGCTGCTAAAAGCGGGATCTTTTGTTTTGATTATCATTCTAGGAGGAGTTTTAAAGCATTTTGGTGTTTTTGGCCCAAATGCCGATCGGGTAATTACTAAAATCGCATTGAATATTACTCTTCCCGCTGCTGTTATTACAAGTTTTGCAAGATTAGAAAAACAGAATGTACTCTTGTTTTTACTTGTGGGAATCGGTTTTTTGCTGAATGTAATAATGTTTTTTCTAGGATGGTTCGTTTCCCGAAAAAAAAGCCGCAAAGAAAAAATTTTTTATCTGCTTTGTATGCCGGGATACAGTATCGGTTCGTTTACATTGCCATTTGTGCAGAATTTTTTTGGCGCGTTCGGTGTGGTCGCCACCTGTATGTTTGATATTGGAAATTCCATGATGTGTACGGGAGGTACTTATACGGCGGTATCCGTGCTGACGAATGAAGAGAGCGGGAACCATTTTAGCGTTGGGGCGGTGTTAAAGCGGCTGTTTACGTCGGTCCCTTTTGTTACCTATCTTTTGATGTTGATTCTGACTTTGGTTCAGGTGAAAATTCCTCAGCCGGTTGTAACATTATCTTCCACTATAGCGGAAGCAAACGGATTTGCGGCCATGATGATGATCGGCATAATGTTTAAACTGGAGTTTAAAAAAGAATATTTAAGATCGCTGGGTATTATTTTATTTTTACGCTATTCTTTGGCAGCTGTTTTTTCTGCTTTTTTCTATTTTGCTTTACCGCTTCCTTTAGAAATTAGACAGGTGTTGTCTATTGTGGCATTTGCGCCTCTTTCAGCTCTTACTCCCGCTTTTGTAGAAAAGCTTAAGGGAAACGCGGGGTTAGCAAGTGTGGCCAGTTCTGTAACCATTGTTATAAGTGTAGCTATCATGACAGTGTTGATGATGGTGATGAATATTTAAAATGCAAACAATTTTATAATCTATCTGGACGATTTGTTTTTGTAATAACAAATTCCCCTTGCGCCTGAAAAAACGTCAGCGCAGGGGGATTCTTAAGGATAAATAAATATAAATTTTACTAAAAATATCTTTGATTCAATACATCAAATAAGCCACTATCGTTAACCTTGAGTTCGGGAATGACAACAAGGGAAAGAAAAGCGAGAAGCATTAAAGGCTCAATTTCAGGATTAGTTGTCATTTCTCGAACGATTTTTTTAATTTCCGCATGTTCAGCAGCAGCAATTTCAGCTGGCTGATTGGACATCAATCCGCCGATCGGAAGCGGCATTTGATAAAGATTTCCGTTGTGTGAAACCGCAATACCGCCTTCTGACGCTAAAGAAGAAACGGCTCGATACATTTCTACTGGATCGTCTCCTAAAACCGTGATATTATGAGAATCATGACCAATTGTTTGGGCGATTGCGCCATCTTTAAGTCCAAAACCACTAATAAAGGCGGTTCCGATTCCTCCTCGTCCATATCGTTCTATAACGGCACAGCGGTTTAACCCATTTTCACTTTCCGGCCAGCAGGATTTTGTGACCAAGGAATGAGGTAAAATCTGAATAGAGGGCTTTTGGGGCGACCATTTAAATTCAAAATCGTGAACAGAAAGCTTGGGAAGTTTCACGGTATTTTTCATTTTTTCAGGAAGAATTTGGGGATGAAGCGGGTAGCAAACACGGCCGTCTTTTGCAACCAACAGCCCTTTTTTATAAACCCCGACGATGTTCTTTAAAGAAAGATCTCGGCTTAAAACTAGATCTGCTTGATAACCTGGAGCAATTGCTCCCTGTCCCTGAAGATTATAACATTCGGCGGCATTTAAGGTCGCAATTGTTATAGCATCAACGGGATTTACACCCGAATCAATCGCGGTGGCGACACAGTTTGAAATTGTGCCGCATTCAAGAATATCATTAATATCCCGGTCGTCGGTACAAAACAGAATTCTTCTGAGAGTTGCGGAAGTAATTCCGGGAACTAAATTTTTTAAATTTTTAGCACCTGTCCCTTCACGAAGTAAAACATACATTCCAAGTCTCACTTTTTCTAGAAGTTCTTCCGGAGTTTCACACTCATGGTCAGTCGAGATACCCGTAGAGATATATCCGCAGAGCTGCTTTCCACTTAAACCGGGTACATGTCCGTCAATTTTTGAAAAAACGGATAATTTTTTCAATACATCTGGATCACACTCAAGTACGCCGTGTGCGTTCATCATTTCTCCAAGACCATGGAAAGAATAGCGCTTGCTCAGCTTTTTTACTGTTGAAGCATCAATCTGCGCACCTGCATGATCATAAGGGGTAGCCGGAACGCAAGAGGGAAGCATATAATGTATTTCTAACGGGGTGGCTTTTGCCGAGTCAAACATAAAATGAATGCCATCTTCTCCGCTGACATTGGCAATTTCATGAGGGTCAGCAATGACAGTAGTAACTCCTTTTGGAAGGACAGCGCGGGCATATTCGTATGGAGTAACTAAGCTTGACTCAATATGAACGTGTCCTTCAATCAACCCGGGAAGAAGATAAAGCCCTTCCGCATCATATTCTTCTCTTCCGGAATAGCTTCCTAACCCGGCGATTATACCGTCTTGGATTGCAACATCATATTTTCCGATACTTCGGCTAAAAACATCTACAACCAAAGCGTTTTTAATAACAAGTTCGGCGGGTTGTTTGGATAAAGCTGTGCGAATTATATTGGTTTTATTCATACCACCCCTCCTTTATTTGTACTTTACAGTGATTTAGAGTACCACATAGTTAATTTTACTTTTTAATTTTTGCTTGACGTCCAATATTGGGGAAAAGATTATGGAAAATCTCTTTCCCATTGAGGAGAATAAGAGAAAATAGTACCAGAAAAATTCCGACTGCCGCCCAGAGCGTAAGTGTTTCTTTAAAAATAAAAATCCCCACCAGAGTTGCCACAACGGGCTCAATAGAAGCCATTATAGAAGCTTGGCTCGATTCTATTTTAGTTAGCCCGTAG
This sequence comes from uncultured Oscillospiraceae bacterium, assembly GCA_958427155.1. Lineage (GTDB taxonomy): Bacteria > Bacillota > Clostridia > Oscillospirales > Ruminococcaceae > Metaruminococcus_A. The sequence continues at coordinate 5,116 of CAUABB010000015.1, forward strand.
GTGTAGAGAAGATAAGCTGCGACACATGTGAGAAGCCCAAGTGCAAAAATCCAGGGAAGGCTTTCTGGACGCCGAAATATTTTTTGAGACATTTTCGGTATATCGATCAAAAAAAGAGCACCAAACGATGAAAAGGAAAAGGTGTAGAAGGTGATTGTTAAAGTATCATAACCCCGATTTAGAGCATATCGCCCAAAAATGCTGTATAGAGCATAGCCAAGTCCCGCCCCTAATCCGATTATTATCCCCTCTGGTGTAACGGAAAAGCCTGACTGAGGATTAACGCCAGCCACTAGGACACATCCTGAAAAAGCGAAGAATGCGGATAAACATTTAGAAACAGTCAAATGTTCTTTAAATAAGATTAATGATAAAATCATGACGATTACCGGAGCAGTATAAAGAAGGATAGATGCGGTTGCCAGAGAAGTCAAATTAATTGCGGTGAAGTAACAGAAATTAAAAAAAAGAATACTTAAAATTCCGGTTCCCACAAAACACCAACAATCTTTTAATCGGATTCGAAATCTATCCCGCTTAAATATTACCAAATAGAAAAACATGGCAAAAAAAGTAATAAACGAACGAAGCGCGACTAATTCCAGAGAAGTAAATCCCATTTCATCCAATGTTCGAACAAAAATGCCAATAGTTCCCCAAAGGATTCCGGCAGTTAATACAGCGCTAACAGCCAATATTTTCATAGACGCCTACCTCTTCCGGACAATAGTTTTCCCATTTTCTGAGAATAATAAAACGTTTTATTTATTATAACATATTACAGAACGAAAAGGCCAGATGAAAGTAAAAAACTGTCGGAATTTTAATTCCGACAGTTTTTTAACTGTTTTTTTCTGAAAGAACTCGGTTGCAAAGTTCTGAAAAGGTACATTTTCGGCAGACTTCATCAATAGAACGCAGCTGTTTTTGAACTGGTAGGATTCTTGTACGGTATTCGTCAATAGTAAGATGTTTTAGACTTTTAATCCCAAAATATTCAGCAACTTCCAGATCGCGTCTCCGAACAGAATCTTCCGTATCGCAGCTCCCGTTTTTGTTGTGAGGGCACTGAGCGCACAGATCATCACATTGAGTTTGAAGCAATATTTTTATTTCAAAGTTTTCCTTTAAAATCTGGACAATGTTTTCCATGTTTTTTGTAAAAATATCATTATATCCAACACCGGTAAAAGTATAACAGCACATCAAATGATGAAATCGTAAATTAAGCTGTTTCATATAATCCTGCTTTGCTCAGCGCGGTTCTAATTGCTAATGCAAGCGCTGCAGCGGCTATAATTTTAACACAATCTGGTAATATGAAAGGAATCACACAGGAAGACAGAGCAGCAATCCAGGTTGACCGTGTTAAAATCACAAACCAAATTGTTCCGACGGTGTAACAAAGTATTAATGATAAGACCATTCCGACAAGGAGAGCCGGGAATAGATGTCTCTTAAACTTTTTGGCAATAAGGGCAATTAACGGTGCCATAAAAAGATAAGAAAACAGATAGCCACCAGTCACGCCAAACAGAATTCCTACCCCTCCGGTAAACTGAGAGAATACAGGGATACCAATAGCACCTATCAGAAGATAAACCCCCAGCGTGGCAAAAGACTCTAATGGTGACAAAATCGCTCCACAAAGTAAAACAGCAAAAATTCCTAAAGTAAATGGAACTGTAGTAAAAGGAAGAGGAAAAGAGATCTGGGAACATACGGCGATTACAGCCGCGAAAACCCCAATATATGCAAGTTGTCTGACTTTCATGAGAAATCCCCTTTATGTTGTGATAAGGGAATTATACCATAACAAGCCTGATACGTCAACTTATATTTTGCATTTAAGTTGACGTATCAGGCTTGTTAATTATTTAAAACTTCTTCCGCAATCGGCACAGATACGCCGAAGTTTATAGATTTTTTTCGTTCCTTTGTGAAACCATCTGCGTTTCAGTACTGTTTCACGCACAACCTGGATTCGGTTACTTCCACAAAAAGGGCATCCCTGTTTATCCTGCTGACGCTGTGTAATGTATGGAGCATCAGGAATATTGCAGCCATTGGGGCAGAAAGGAGAGGTGTATTCGGTTTTGCAGAAGGGGCATTGCTTTTTCTGATTCATCTGTTTCAAAGTCCTTTACGGTATATTGGCACTAAATTTGACACCTATATTTTCCTTGGACCATATAGCATAAAATACAGGAAAATGATTGAGGGTTATAGACCGTTTTCCATATATCGCCATTCTATACTATCTCCCGGATACAGTGTAATTCCTCCCGCGCCAACTGTAGAACGGGTATAACTGGAATCCCCAGCTCTTTTATATCCAAAAATCCAGCCGCTATTTGGTCCAGCGCCAAACTGGCTAAGTCCAGCAATGCTTTCAAAATAGATAGTAGCTCCCGTACCTGTCACAGAGTATAAAATTTTATTTTGTTTTAGAACACCCTCTGTGAGACTGCCCACTGTTGCTCCTGATTTGGGACACGGAAAATTGCAGGAGAGAATGGTTTTCCCATTTACGGTATCAATAAAGCTGAAGGTAACTATTCCTTGCGATTCTGAAGTTGAGGATACAGAGGAAGTTGAGGGAGTAGAGAAGATCGAAGATTCACTCGGCTCCCGATTTGATTCTGTGCTTCCGGTGGGGAGAGAAGCGGAGCTTTGGTTTTGACTGGGGGAAACGGAAGATATAGAAAAGTTACTTTCATTTTCTGAGCTGGTATTTTCTTCCGAGATACTGGAAGAAGAGAGTTCAATACCAATTGGAATCAAAGATGAACCGCTTTCTTCATTATTTAAAAAGGCGTTTTGGAGGGCAAGAGCGCCAGTACCCAGTGCTGTAAAAACGATGATAGCTACAACGATAATCCATATTTTTTTCTTTGTACTCATACAATCTCCTTTGTAGTAGGATCTAAATAGGTAATATCCATCCTGCGTTTATATCGGTACAGGATTTTATAAAATTTTTCATAAAAAATAATAGTAAGCAGAAAAGAACCTGCGGCGTGAAGCAAGTCAAAAAAAAGACTGGTGATATAGGTAAGAAGGAAAGCCCCCCAGGTAAAAGGCCGCAGATAGGTCACCGCTTGCCAAAGGTTCATAATCCAACCGAAAAGAAAACTGAGCCCAACACAGGCAATGGCGAAGCTTATAGGAGAAGGCTTCTTACCGCGTTTTCCCCAAAGACCGCAGATAAGGCCTACAATTCCCCAGCCGAACATTTGCCACGGAGTCCATGGACCTTGTCCCAAAAAGATATTTGAAACGAAAGCGCTGGTACATCCTACCAAAAATCCCGGAAACGGCCCCAATACTAGACCGCATAGCGCGGTCAAAAAAGTGACAGGCTGAATATTGGGAAGGGGAGCAAATATAATCCTTGAAGCGGCAGTAAAGGCGCTTAAGGTTGCGATAAGTGCAATCTGCTTTGTACCGATTACACTTGCTTCGAAGTAAAAAAATGAAAGTGCTAAAATTCCTAACAAAACTACTAAACTAATCAGGGTAAAAGAATTCTGCCAATCTGATGCGGATAAGGCCATCAGACTGCCGATTAGAACCAGTGCGATCACAGTTACGGCAATACGTTTCATTTCTGGTTCTCCTTTTTTTGATAGAACTGTACAGCGTCTTCTAAAGTAAAAAGTTCAGGATTTTGGGCTTGGCAGAGTTTGTGAATTGCTGTTGTATAGTATAGACTACCGGAAAAAACATCGTTTTTGGGCCCATCCGCTAAAAGCTCTCCTTGATAAAGAATCCAAAAACGATTTGAAATCGCGCAGGCAAACTCGACATCGTGAGTCACCAGCAAGATGGTAACTCCGCTTTTGTTGAGCGTTTTCAAAAGATTTGCCAAAGCCTGCTTCAGAGGAACGTCAATTCCACGCGTGGGTTCATCCAGCAGAAGGATTTTAGGCGAAGCGACTAAAGCGGATCCAATAGCGACGCGTTGTTTTTGACCGCCGCTTAAATCTTTTGGGTTTTGTTTTTCATATTCTTTAAGTTTCAAAAGGTTTAAAACTCGGTCAACTGCTTCACTCGGATTTTCTACTTTCAAATGACGTGCAGTAAATAAAAGCTCTTCTTGTACAGTATCCTGTGTCAGGTAATCATCTGGATTTTGAGAGACGTATCCGATTGTTTTGGCGAGTTCTTTCTGCTTTATTTTTTTTAGTTCCATTCCCTGTATTTGGATGCTCCCTTGATATTGCTTAAGTCCCACCAGCGTTTTTAAAAGGGTAGATTTTCCGGCGCCATTTGCACCCAAAAGTGAAATACATTCTCCCTTTTGAATGGAAGCAGAAAAATTTTTGAGACCTGTGATGTTACCATAACCGCAGGACAGTTTTTTTATTTGAAAAATCGGTTCCACAACCTCTTTTCGAGGGGGTTGAGAAGAAGAGAGAATTTTTGGAGACGGAAGTGTCTCCAGAACTGCCCGAGCGTTTTTTATCCCAAGAGGCGTGCTTTTAACCCCAATTTTGCGAAAGAGACGAATATATTCTGGAAAAAACGGTTCATATTCTTTGTGCTCTGACTTGAAAAAATTTTGAACGGTTCCCAAAAAACTAAGGTGACCATTTTCCATAAAAGCAACTTTGTCAGCCAGCTCAAAACATTTTCCGGTACGCTGTTCAATTAGAATAACTGTAATTCCCAGTTCTTCGTTTATCTTACGTATTAAATGAAGAATTTCTTCGGCAGCAAGTGGGTCAAGCTGTGAAACAGGCTCATCTAGTACAATGCAGGAAGGAAAAAACGCGAGAGCGGAAGCAATCGCTACCTTTTGTTTCTGGCCACCTGAAAGGGAATCGATATCACGGTCAGCAAGAGGAGTGATACCCGTAAACTGCATCGCTTCGAAAACCCGTCGACGAATGGTTTCCTCTGGAACACCAGTATTTTCCAACCCAAAAGCAACTTCTCGATGTACTTTATTTAGAATTAACTGCTTTTCTGGATATTGGAAAACCATTCCTACCGTCTGGCTACGTAAATTGTGTTCCATTTTTTCGAGCGGAATGGAATCAATTTTAACCTGCCCAGAGACGGTTCCGCCATAAAAATAAGGAACAGAACCAGCCAGAGCTTTTCCCAGGGTCGATTTTCCAGAACCGGATCGTCCAAGAAGCAGCAAAATTTCTCCCCGTTCCAGAGAAAACGAAATATTATTTAAAGCTGGATATTTCTGTTCTGGATAAGTATAGCAAAAATTTTCTACCGTGATATATCCCATAAAACCTCCGGAGCTTTACGTGGTTTGTGGTTCATTATTAAAACAGAACTTGAAAGTCCTGCACAAAAAAGGAGAAATGGAATCCAGAGAAAATGAAAAATCCGGTCAATTCCCTCTCCAAAATATAAATTAAAAGATGTAACACCTGAAGATAAAAGAAAAATATAATAGCCTAAAATCAAAATATTAATTATGATAATAACAAGATCATGTCTGCCAAATCTACTTCGTTCATAAACACTTCGTTTTGTACTTAAAAAACCGCGGGTGTAAGCAGCTTCTCCAATTTCAAAAGAACTTTCTAGGCTTTGTTCTAACAAAACAGATAAGATTGTACGGTAGCTTTTAATTTTTTCTCGAAGCGTTCCCTCTTCAAATTCTACTCCTCTGGTGGCATAAACGTCTTTCAGATGGAAAAAAGTTTCCCTAAAATGCGGAACCATTCTAAAGATTAACAAAAAGGTAAGAGTAGATTTAGGTAGACGACTCCCACAATAGGATACAGCCTTATCGCTGTTTACCAGAATTCCCGCTGTAAAGAAAAGATAGGTTGCCGTCAGAAGCTTGGCGCCCATTAAAAAAGCGTAGAGAATAGATTCCAGTGTAATGCGCTTTCCTAAGATTACAGCAATTTCTGTAACACCACTTGAAACTAAAATCAGGTTGAATAAAAGCATAAAAAAAGTAATTGGAAGCGCAAATAAGACTCCTTGTTTTATCTTTTTCCATTCTTTTCCTCCGACCAAAAGGGGAAAGACTATTAAAAAGATGCCTATCAGTACCAGCGGATGATCGGTGGAAAACAATAGAAAAAGGGTCGACACCAGAAAAAATACAGGAGTCAAAATGTGCAGCTGTATTTTCATGGGTCGACCCTTCTTTCAATTTGTGCTCAGTTGAAAAGTTTTAGTCGCTAGTTCTTGCTTTTTTTACCAACAAAAGAGCAAGACCGGAAGCGATTGCCAAGAAAGCAATTCCCTCTGCCGGGAAAGCATCACCGGTTTTGACCGGATCTTTTGTGTCTGAAACCGGTTTGTCTTCAGGCTGGGAAGACGTGGTGTCGTCTTCGTTGTTGTCGCCCGTCTGATAGAAGAAGGAATAGTCATAAGGCGTGTAAGCCACAGGAGTTGTGCGGTTGAAGACGCTATAAGGATCTCCGCCGTTTTCCTGTAATCCATTATAGGAAACAAGAGCAAGATAAGCAAATTTAGTAGTATAGTATGTGCTGTAGGAAGCGCCTAACGTACTGTTTGCCCGGAATTCACCTGAAACAGATGTTTGATACTCGCTGGAAAGGAAGTTGTCCAGCATAGAAGTCCCATTAGAATGGATAACGGTATCGATATCAATTCCAAGCGCAGTAAAAGCCAGTATGATCTGTGCCATCGCATCACAGCTGTCAGCGTATTGATCGAACTGCGCACTCCAATCAGATCCGTAGGTGAAAAATGCGTAAGGAATACCGCCCGTTTCAGTTTGAAGCTGCTTAATTGAAGCTACGCAACCGTCAACTTTGGTTGTGACTTCAGATTTTACGGACGAATTAATGGTACCAGCACTGGTGTCGGTATAATAAGGAGCAAGTGCCTGTAAAATCATTGCCGTTGATTCAAGATCGTAAGGAGCTTTGCCAGTGGCACCATAGAAATTGGCGACACCGGTCATGCCGTCTGTGCCGCCGGGAATTCCAGAAGAAGCAGCGTTAACAGTTCCGATCAGCCCGATACACTTCTGAACAAGATCCTCCCGGGAATACTTATAACCTGCTTCTTCTGAAGGAGAGATTCCCAGTGCGTCATAGACCATTAGGGCATATGGAACGTCATAAGCAGAAACGATTTGGTAATAATGATCGGTATTAAAGAGTGTAGCGACCAAATCATATCCTTCAAAATCGCCATTTTTACCGAATGTATAGGGAGAAATGCCCTGACTGTTGAGAAACAGAATCAATTTTGCTAACGCTCCGGCATTGCTTCCCCAGGCAGATTCTCCGTAAGCTCCCCCAGTTCCTGAAAAGCCATTTGTACTGATGTCAGTGACAACCCAATCAGGCCCCATTCATCCATACCACTCCCTTTGACATTCATCGCGCTCAGATAGCTCTTGGTTTCTTCTGCGCGTTCTTTAGCATCCTGGGGCGTAAAATCCGCAGCGATTGCAGTCGCCGTCATTGCCAGGGCAGCCATACATGCCAAAGCAGAAACAATTAGTTTTTTTGCCTTTACCATTTTCATTCTCCTTTTGGTTCTGGCGGTTGAGCACCGATAAAAAATCCTCCTGCAAAAAGACGCAGGAGGACCATAACAAAACGGACTCAGTATCAACAATATCTCTCCCGCCGAAAGATAATATGCTTTAAACAACGGTATCCTGACTCTCGGGTCATCCGCGTCCATACCTTCCCGGATAAATCCAGTGGCTTTTATGGATTTGTCGCCGTAAACAGTAGCGGGGGCTGTAATGGATTTTCACCATTTTCCCGTTGACTATAAAGTAATTTTTATTTTACCCGTTTTATGGAGCCTTGTCAACTGTCTGAACAATTCTTTCAAGTCTTTTTATCAGAATATGGGAGGTAATTCCGGTAATAATGCCCGTAATTGTGCCAGAAAGGAGAAGAATTGGGAAGTAACGCCAGACAGTGCCAGATGAAAGTGAAATCCATGCGGCAAAAAGCTGACCCAAATTATGCATAACCCCTCCTGCAGCACTGACTCCGACAATGCCAAAAATACGCAGCTTTACGAGAAGACAGATGACCGCAAAACTGAGAAGTCCTCCGCAAAGACTGTAAAATAAACTGTTTAAATCCCCAAATAAAAGGGTAGATAAACCAATCCTGGTAAGGTTGATTAACAGCGCATACCGCATACCGAACAGGTAGACTGCTATCAGTACAATAATATTTGCTAGTCCAAGTTTGATTCCAGGAATCGCCACCAAAGGTGGGATTAGCCGTTCTAAATAAGAAATCGACAAAGCTAAAACGGCAAATAATGCACAAAAACTAATTTTTTTCGCCATAACGTCCCCTTTTATGATACAATAGCATCGTAAGATGAATTCTGATTAGTAATTTCCACGACCGTTTTATGTGGCAGGCAGATAATACTCTCACCGCTTTTGGAAATGGCACCTTGATGTACGCACTCTTGGCCGGCACAGTTGGCCTCTAGAATCCTGACTTCTGAATTTTCAATCAAAACGGTGTTGAACTCATCTCCCTGTTTGAGAAAAATTTTTCGGTTTACATTAAGTGGGTAATTGCCATAAATTCTACCATCGATTGAGATCGTTACAGTATCGCCTTGAGAAAGAGTAGAAGAAAGGAAGTACCACCCGCCAAATCCTGCCAACAAAAGGAAGAAAATTAGAATAATATCCGCTTTTTTGATCATTATTTCAGCCTGCTTTCCACTGCTGTTAATAGTCTTAATGATTCATTTGTTTAGGAGGTTTTACTTGAAATATATTTTATCAATTGTTATTGCGTTAATCATTTTTTTACCATTTTCAGGTTGCACCGTGAGTGAGCCTCTCAGCAAGACCGAATTTTTTATGGATACTGTTTGCACCATCACAATTTATGATTCTTCCGATT
>CAUABB010000016.1 GCA_958427155.1 uncultured Oscillospiraceae bacterium
TTAAAAAGAGGAACTCCCTCCCCTTCGGAAATCCGCTCAGCAGCCGCCACTGTGGACGCGCCAATTCCACGTTTTGGTTCATTAATAATCCGCTTAAGCCGGACGCTGTCGCTGGGGTTATTGATCACATTCAGATAAGCGAGGATATCCTTAATTTCTTTACGTTCAAAAAACTTATGCCCACCGACAATCCGATATGGGATATTACTGCGGATAAAATATCTCTCCAAACTGTTTGACTGAACATTCATTCGGTACAAAACCGCATGGTCACTGTACTTTCTGCCCGCCTTTACATGATCTACAATACTTGAAGCCACAAATTCGGCTTCCTCATTTTCGTCCCCTGTCCGTCGGACAACAATTTTTTCACCATTTCCGTTTTCAGTCCAGAGGTTCTTCCCCTTACGTTCCTGATTATTCGCTATAACAGCATTGGCGGCGCTTAGAATATTCTGAGTAGAACGATAATTTTGTTCCAAACGGATAACCACCGCATTTTGGAACTGCTTTTCAAAATTTAAGATATTCTCAATTGTTGCACCCCGGAACCGGTAAATACTCTGATCATCATCACCTACGACACAAAGATTTTGATGGGCCTTGGCAAGCAGGCTAACCAAACGGTACTGTGCATAGTTCGTATCTTGGTATTCATCCACCAAGATATACTGAAAACGATTTTGATAATATTTCAATATATCATCATATGTATCAAAAAGCTTTACAGTGAAAACAATTAAATCGTCAAAATCAAGCGCATTTGCAGCCTTAAGGCGTTCCTGATAGCGGCGGTAAAGTTTCCCGATTGTCGAAAGGCGATAATCATTTCCTGCCACATCCATATATTCTTGGGGGGAAAGCATTTTATCTTTACTGTGGCTGATCTCGTTCAACACTGCTCTGGGAGGAAACATTTTATCGCTTACACCCAGATCGGCCATGCTGTCTTTCATTACCCTGATACTATCATCCGTATCATAAATGGTAAAATTTCCAGTATATCCCAGGCGGTCAATATTCCGCCGAAGAATCCGTACACAGATAGAATGAAATGTTCCGGCATTTACCTCGCCGCCCATTTCCTCTCCAAGCATAGCGCCAAGCCGATCTTTTAACTCTCCCGCCGCCTTATTGGTAAAGGTAATGGCGAGAATATTCCAAGGCTTTGGGGGACAAACAGCTATTAGTCCCCGAACCACTTCACGATCCTGATCATTCGGATTTTTCTGGAACTCTTTTAAAAAAGCAAGTTCACGTTCTCCCATATACGACGGAACCTTTTCATTCATATATGCGTTGCCATAACTCAATAAATAGGCGATCCGATTAACCAAAACCGTTGTTTTTCCGCTTCCGGCTCCTGCTAAAATCAAAAGCGGCCCCTGCGTAGTAAAAACTGCCTGCCGCTGCATTTTGTTCATTCTACTGAACTCGTTTTCCAAAATAGCGCGCTTAAGCGCCGTAAACTCCTTGCCGTAATCCGCCATTCATCTACCTCAAATTCTATTCAGTCTACCTAATATAAAAGATTATATTTCATTATAGCATACCAGTGCAACTAATTGTAGTACAAATATCTTTAGAATTTATAGTGGATACAGACGAGAAGTGAAATTCCCCCCAACTATTTCGTTTCTATTATTTCCCCCTCCAAAAAGAATTTTATATTTCATGTATATCCACTTCACTTTTTAAATAACTAAAAAACGGCACTGCCTTAGCCGTGCCGTTTTTTCTATAAAATATTCTTCTTTATTTAAAGATACTAAGCAGAACTCCAGCAGCAACCGCAGATCCGATAACACCAGCAACATTTGGACCCATTGCATGCATCAACAGGAAGTTTGTAGGATTAGCCTGCTGCCCAACCTTCTGAGAAACACGCGCAGCCATCGGAACAGCCGAAACACCAGCAGAACCAATCAGCGGATTGACCTTTCCCTTGGTGACGAGATACATCAAATCGCCAAAGAGAACGCCGCCCGCGGTACCAAAGCTGAACGCAATCAAACCGAGTACAATAATCGCAAGGGTTTCAGGACTCAAGAAGTTTTCGCCGACCGCAGTCGCACCAACCGATACGCCGAGGAAAATCGTTACAATATTCATCAATTCATTTTGAACAGTCTTACTCAAACGCTCGACAACACCACTCTCGCGCATCAGGTTTCCAAGCATCAACATGCCAACCAGCGGAGCCGCATCCGGAACCAAGAGAGAAACAACAAGGGTAACAATAATTGGGAAGACAATCTTTTCAATTTTAGAAACTGGGCGAAGCTGCTTCATCACAACAGAACGCTGTTTTTTGGTAGTGAGCAACTTCATAATCGGCGGCTGAATAATCGGCACCAACGCCATATAGGAATAAGCGGCTACTGCAATCGAACCTAAAAGATGAGGAGCAAGAGACTTGGTGACGAAAATTGCCGTCGGACCATCTGCACCACCAATAATACCAATTGAAGCAGCTTCTTTTCCTCCGAACGCAAACACATCCGGAAAATAGGTGCCAAGAGCCATTGCGCCAACAAAGGTAAGGAAGATACCAAGCTGAGCTGCCGCGCCCAAAAGAAAGCTCTTAGGATTTGCAATCAGCGGGCCAAAGTCGGTCATGGCGCCAACGCCGAGGAAAATTAACGGTGGATAAATACCAAGTTTAACGCCAAGATAAAGAATATCAATTAAACCGCCATCATGAAGGACAGCACCATAATCAATATTAGTACCAGCAAATAGTTCCGGATGATACAAACCGCTCAACGGAATGTTTGCCAAGAACATACCAAAAGCAATCGGCAGCAAAAGAAGCGGCTCGAATTTTTTGGCAATTGCAAGATAAAGCAGCACAAAGGACACAAGAATCATAACTCCCTGCTGCCAGGTCATGGCAACAAAGCCGGAATCCGCTAAGATGCCCTGTATAGTTTCTACAAATACGTCCACGGTTTCACGTTCCTTTCAAAAACAATTTCAAAGTATGATACACTTCAAATCAGCTGCGACAAATTACTTTTTGTCAGAGCGTTTAATGCTTTTAATTGCATAAGCCCCCTGGCCTTCCAGAGTCACAGTAACGGCAGAAGTAATTGCCGCCACCGTTTTAGCCGGAATTCCGTCCTCAACAGCTGCTTCAACCACCGGCCCAGGGCCGACCGGCGGAACAAATTCAGTTTTTGCCGGTGCCGCCGGAGCAGGCGCTGCTTTTACAGCTTCCGGTTCAGCATTTTTCTTTTTGCCGCCTTTTGTAAGCAGTGGAACGAGCCAGCCGCTTAGATAAAGAATAATAACGAGACCGATCAGCGCTGCAAATACAATCACCAGACCGGTTATAACAACAGCAAATGTTGCACCCCAATCCATATCCATGTTTGCTTCTCCCTCTTTTACTAAAAATATTCGTGCGTTAAAAAACTAACGATAGGAATTATTATAACCGATTCCAAAAAAAATTTCAATGAATATCTTTAACTTTTTCATAATTTCCTCATTTTTTATGTCGGCGCTGACATTGCACGCTATGCTGTAATACATTATAATAAAGATAAAATTAAGAGACGAAAGGAAGGTCTCCGCCAATGGCTTTTTTAAATGAAGTATATCAAAATCTCGTAAAGAGCTTTCCCCAAATTCTAACTGCGATTATCGTTTTTGTCGTGGGTATGGTGATCGCCCATATTTTAAATAAAATTATTGGACGGGCACTCAACCGTGGAAAAGTTGACCGTACCCTAGCTTCTTTTTTTCAACCGATTATCCGGATTACCTTATATGTGGTCGTCGCAATTATTGCTCTTTCAACAGCAGGAGTTCCCACCGCCACCCTGCTAACCGCTTTTGGTGCAGTGGGATTAGCTGTAAGCCTTGCCGTAAAAGATTCTCTTTCCAATATGGCCGGCGGTATCCTTCTTCTGGCTTCCAAACCGTTTATTGTAGGAGATGCCGTAGAAGTTAATGGAGCGACTGGGGTCGTTCAGAAAATCAGTATTCTGTATACTCAGATCAACACTTTTGATAACCGAGAAATTTTTATCCCCAATGGGCAAATTTCTGCCGATGAGATTATCAATATTTCCGCCGAAAAAAACCGCAGACTTGATCTTGTTTTTGATATCTCTTACTCAGATGACCCTGAAAAAGCAAAAAAACTGATCACTTCTCTTGTAGAAAAACATCCACTTGCCTTAAAAGAGCCCGTACCTTTAATCAGGGTTTGCGAGCTCGCTGACAGCTCGGTTAAAATTGCCTGTAACGTTTGGGTAGAAGGGAAAAATCTTTTAGATTTGAAATTTGATTTGCTTGAAACTGTAAAAAATGAATTTGACAAAAACGGGATTTCAATCCCATTTCCCCAGCTTGATGTCCATCTTAATCCAAGGCAGACTAAAAACTAAAGCAAGCTGTTCCGTTAAAATTGAACAATACGCAATTGAAAAGACAGGCGGATGATTCGCCTGTCTTTTATATCACTAAAAACCAATTTTAAATGACATTCTTCGCTCTTGTTTCAAAAGTTTTATCAAGCTCACAGACATTAAAAAATTGGAATCACATAAAATAAAATACAAAAATAGTGAAGGATGCTCCCTGCTAAAACAAAAAAATGAAAAATTGAATGCATATATTTTATTTTCTTTCCCAGTCCATATAAAACCGCTCCTATCGTATAAGCGATTCCACCTGTAATCAGTAAAATAATTCCCCCTGTTTTCATGACATCCAGAAGGGGCTTAAAGGCAAAGACAATCACCCATCCCATTGCAATATAACAGATCATAGAGAATATTTTAAACCGGTTAAGGCTGATTGCGTTGAGGACGATCCCCAAAATTGCTGCACTCCAGACAATTCCAAACATCACCCACCCAACTACACCGCGGAGAGCTACAAGCGTTAACGGCGTATACGTTCCAGCAATCAACAGAAAAATAGAGCAATGATCCAATACACGAAAAACTCTTTTTCCCTTATTGGGTCTCAATCCATGATAAATAGTAGACATGCTGTAAAGGGCCACTAATGTTGCCCCATAAATTGCCATACTTACAACACACCAAACGTCAGAATAAATTGCCGCCATAACCACACCAATTACTAATGCCGCAACCGCAAGCAGAGTTCCCACTCCGTGTGAAATAGAACTCATCAGCTCTTCAGCAAGGCTGTATACAGGGCTTCCGTTTTTTGGTTTAACCAACCAATCTCCCCCCTTCAATACTTAAATTCAGTTTACCACAATTCAGTCAAAAAGCATGGCGAAAAGATGAACCTTTCGAGAACTCTTTCCCCCCTTTTTTATCATTGTACTGTGTTTCGCATCTCCTTAAAGTATGATATAATTAATATATTCCTTTCAATAAAAAGGAGGGTCTGTTTGAAAAACAATGCACTCAGTGCTCTTTCAAAAAAAGAGCTCTGCGAACTGATTGAGCTTTACGCTAAAAATTGGCTGGCGCTTGACGGAGTCTGGTTTCAATCCGTTGAACAAAAGCGGGGCATGGAGGAAGCAATAGAACATGACGCCAACGCCTGGAGCAGATATACCAGGATTGAGGCAGCGCGTATCAAATCGTTTTTAAACCTGCCGGAATATGCGGGGCTGGAAGGGCTGCGGCAGGCTCTCACCCTTCGTTTCTATGCCAATCTTAATCGGGATGAAATAATAGTGGAAAAAAACACATTGCTTTACCGTACTCTGGAATGCCGGGTACAAAAAGCCAGACAGCGAAAGGGGATGCCATTCCATCCCTGCAAGCCGGTTGGGTTGATCGAATATAGCGGGTTTGCTGAGGTGATTGACCCTCGTTTTCGCTGTGAATGTGTCAGTTGCTATCCGGATGTCACCGATAACCGTTGCGCCTGTGCGTGGCTTTTTACATTAAATGGAGAAACGGCTTCAAAAAAATAATGGCACAAAGAGAAAGGAAGAACACAAATGGTAGAGTATAAGTTTGACACCCAGCTTTTAATCGAAGGAAAAGGCCTGTCAGAAGATGAGATCAACGCATATATTACTAAGCATATTGAAGGAGACTGCCTTCTTGCGGTTGGAGACGAGGAAATAATTAAAATTCATTTTCACACCAATACCCCCTGGAAAGTGCTGGAATACTGCTCTTCTCTGGGTGATATTCACGATATTGTTGTAGAAAATATGGAACGTCAGGCTAAAGGGCTTGAGGGTTAAAAGTTTGCGTCAAGGAACAAGGGCATGGTTAAAATCATGCCCTTTATTCTTTTGGAATACCAGTAGAAGGGAGTAAAAGCTCAAAAACGTTTCGATGATACCGAATTAATCCTTCTTTCTGCATCTTTGAAAGTTCTGACGACATTGCACTACGGTCAACGCAGAGATAAGCCGCCAGTTTCTCGCGGTTAAAAGGTATCACAAATTGTTTGGAACCTTTCCGAAAAAAGTCAAAAAACAAAAGAAGCCTTTCTCTGGTCGTGCGTTTTGAAAGGATTTCAATCTTTTGGTTAAGCATCAGATTTTTTTGCGCTACCAAGGCTAGCATATTTTGAATCAACTTCTGATGAAATGGACAAAAAGAAGCACATGCTCCTATCACTTTACGGTAATCCAGGTACAAGATTTCGCTCTTTTGTACCGACACCACTGTCACAGGGCTTTGAGCAACTCCAGCACAGGCGAATACTTCGCCAAACAGTTCCCCTTCCTGCACCTCAGCCATCAAATTCTGTCTTCCGTCCCCGTCTTCCCTGAACACTTGAACTGAACCAGAAATTATCAGGCCCACTGTCTTCACAGGAGCACCAGCAAGTAAAGCAATTTCACCCTTTTGATAAGTTTGAAGATTTGCCTGGATACAGTTTAACATAGCATCGAAATCATCCGCACCAATCCCATAGAAAAGCGGATTGTTTTTTACAGCATCAAAAATTTTTTTCATAAAGCCTCTTTTTGTTGTAATTACAACGGATATGTTTTTTTCATTATAGTATGATTGAGTCAACAAAACAAGGGAGGATTAAAAATGATTCGAAAAATTATTAAAATAGACAGCGAACGCTGCAATGGGTGCGGTCTGTGTGTAAGCGCCTGCCATGAAGGTGCTATTGGGCTAGTAAACGGAAAGGCAAAGCTTCTGCGGGATGATTACTGCGATGGACTGGGGGATTGTTTGCCGGCTTGTCCGACCGGAGCGATCTCTTTTGAAGAACGTGAAGCCGCTGAATATGATAAAAAAGCTGTTGAAGCTGCAATGCTGCTGAAGAAAAACAATAAAATAGCGTCCGGCGGATGTCCCGGAAGCCGCCCTAAAACCATTGAACGCTCAAACCACGGTCAACCGGAAACAGAAAACAGTTCTATCCGCCAACCTTCACAATTAAACCAATGGCCGGTCCAGATTAAACTTATTCCGGTAAAAGCACCCTATTTTGACGGCGCTCATCTGCTGATAGCCGCCGACTGTACCGCTTATGCATATGGCAGTTTCCACACTGATTTTATGAAAAATAAAATCACTCTAATTGGTTGTCCCAAACTAGATGCCGGAGACTACAGCGAAAAGCTTACAGAAATCCTTAAGCAGAACGAAATTAAATCCGTCTCCATTGTACGAATGGAAGTTCCCTGCTGCGGTGGAATCGAAAATGCTGTAAAAACCGCTCTCCAAAATTGTGGAAAAATGATTCCCTGGAGTGTCACCGTCATCTCCACCGAAGGCGAAATTCTGGACTGACCCGCGTTTTCCCCAACCCGTCTCGGATACCGTAGACGCCGATATTGTTTTATGCTATAATGATCTCCATCCATGAGGAAAAACTTTTTTAAAAAGGGGTCCGCGCGATGGATAAGGTAATGGTTCTTGTAATCGATGGCTGTGCTCCGGAATACTTAACGAAAAAAAACGCGCCCAATCTTTACCGCCTGAGCCAAAAATACGGATTTATAAAGCGAATTCAAGGCGCCATGCCGTCTGTAACCAACGTCAACCACGCCTGTATTCTCTCTGGGAAATGGCCGGAAAAGACAGGAATAACAGGAAACTATTTTTACGACCGGCAATCAGGCTGCGAAGGGTTTGTCGAAGAAAAGGGTCATATGAAGGCTCAGACCATATTACAGCATTACCAAAAATCGGGGAAGAAAACCGCGCTTTTAACGGTGAAAGGAAAAATCCTCGGCGTTTACGGAGAAGGAGCGGATATCGGTCTCAGCTTAGAAGCACCAGACGACAGCCTGCTAAAGCGGTATCGTTTAAAGCCGGCTCCCGCTCTGCAAAGTATCAGCAGTTCAGAATGGATTGTAGAAGCAGCGTATCGATGTATTCAAACTGACAATCCAGACTTTGTGTATTGTACTACCAACGATTACATTTTTCACCACTTTGCTCCCGGGTGTCCAGAAGCCGATGAACAGATCTCTGCGATTGACAGATGGGTTGAAAAAATTTATTCAATGAATCCCAAACGGCAGATTTACGTCACGGCTGATCACGGTATGAACCAAAAAACAACTATTTTCAATTTCCCATATGTGGCAGCAAAAGCAGGCTTTTCTGTATATTGTTTACCCCCGCTGAAAGACCGGTATATAGAAAATCACATTTATCAGGAAGGCGGCATGCTGTACATCTACCTGAATTCAAGCGAAGCGGCCGCAGATTTCCAAGCATTTGCTCAAAGCAGACCGGAAATTGAAACCGTTCTGACCAAAGAGGAAGCCGCTGAAAGATATCATCTTCCCATTGACCAAATTGGTGATTTTGTTTTATTTTCCGCTAAAGATTACGCTTTTGGAGAGATCGCTGGAGAACTTCTTCATACAAATGATTCCCGCACACACGGCTCACTATACGAAAGAGAAATTCCACTCATAGCGATAAATCCGATAAAAGAGTCAAAACAATATAATTTCAGTATGGATATTGTCAAATACTTGCTTGAGCCCTCCCAATGATAAAAATCAGGCTGATTAATTTTCCGGTTTCCTTCTAAATCCAAACGATATAATTAAAAACAAAAGGACAGAAGAAGTTCTTCTGTCCTTTTATATTTTTATCCTTTATTTTTCAACTGAAAATCTATACTCTGTCGTATATGAGTACAAACTACCTGCTTTCAAAACAGGGGAAGGAAAATTTTTATGCTTCATGGCATTTGGAAAGAACTGAGTTTCCAAACAGAAGCCGGCATATTTTTGATATTTAACGCCACCTTTTCCAATAATGCTGTCATTTAAGCCGTTGCCACAGTAAAACTGCACACCAGGTTTATTGGTATAAACTTCCATTTTAATCCCTGTTTCAGGACAGATCACTTCTGCCGCAAGAGAAAATCCTTCGTCAGATCCATTGAGGATCCAGTTGTGATCGTACCCTCCGGCACTGACAAGCCCCGGTTCTTTTTCATAAATTCGCTCACCAATTTTATGAAAATCCAGAAAATCATAGGGAGTACCCACTACGTCAGCAATAATCCCGTTGGGAAGGGTTTCCTCATTTCCAACCGTGTATTTATCTGCATAAAGTTTTAGTTCATGGTCCAATACATTTTTACCGCTATCCTGCCCGCAAAGATTAAAATACGTGTGATTTGTTAAGTTGCAGACCGTGTCGCGATCGCTGACAGCCCGATAATCCAAAACCATGCCGTTATCTTCCGTCAGTCGATAAGTAACCGTTACATTCAGGTTCCCCGGATAATTTTCTTCTCCGTCAGGGCTGAAAAGCGTAAGTTTCAGTTCCTCACCGGTTTTCCCCTCAATAACCTCGGCATTCCAGACCTTTTTGTCAAATCCAATCTTTCCTCCGTGAAGATGATTGTTCCCATCATTTAAATAAAGCTGATATTCTTTTCCGTTAAGCTCAAATTTTCCCTTTTCAATCCGATTACCGCACCGACCAATCAAAGCGCCAAGGAACCCTCCCCGCGTTTCATACTCTCCAATTGTATCGTAACCCAGTGCTACATCTTTAACCGCACCATTTTTATCCGGCACGCGAATTGCAACGACAGTACCCCCATAATTGGTAATATCAACCGACATCGTTCCGTTGTCCAAAGTGAAAAGCTGTACATCGATTCCTGCTGTGGTAGTTCCGAATAATTTTTTCGTAATTTTAGTCATATGCGTACACTCCTTTAACGAATCACACATTTGGCAGTACAGGGTATATAAATGATTAACTTTTATTATAACATCAGTCAAGATTAAAAAGCAATCCCCCTGGACTTTTACTTTGAAGAATTCTGAATAAACCTCCAACTATCACGGCACATATCTTCAATTGTTTTTTCCGC
The DNA here is from genome assembly GCA_958427155.1 of uncultured Oscillospiraceae bacterium. Taxonomy (GTDB): domain Bacteria; phylum Bacillota; class Clostridia; order Oscillospirales; family Ruminococcaceae; genus Metaruminococcus_A. The sequence goes on from CAUABB010000016.1 coordinate 10,273, forward strand.
TTTCCAATGAAACAGCCGGCCAGCCTTTTCTGTATCCGCATAGGCAGAAGCGATGTCCCCTGGCCGACGAGGTGCGATCCGATACGGAATTTTAACACCATTCACACGTTCAAACGCCTTTACAATTTCCAAAACGCTGGTACCTTGCCCTGTCCCAAGGTTGACAGCTTCAGCACCATTGTGTATCCTTGCGTAATCCAGCGCAGCAAGATGCCCCTTTGCCAGATCGGTTACATGGATATAGTCCCGTACGCCGGTACCGTCTGGCGTATCATAGTCGTCCCCATAAATATTAAGCTCTGGCAGGACCCCAGAGGCAACCTGTGCAATATAAGGAAGAAGGTTATTGGGAATCCCATTCGGACTTTCCCCGATCAATCCGCTTGAATGGGCGCCAATCGGATTAAAATACCGCAAAAGCACTGCGCTCCAAGAGGAATCCGCACAGCAAATATCTCTTAAAATCTGTTCTATCATAACTTTGGTATAACCGTAAGGATTGGTCGCCGAAGTCGGATAATCTTCCTGAAACGGAACGGGATTCTCCATCCCATAAACCGTTGCGGAAGAGGAAAAAACAATTTTTTTGCAGCCCGTCGCTTTCATCGCATCAAGAAGGGTCAACGTCCCTGCAATATTATTCCAGTAATATTCCAGTGGCTTTTCCACCGATTCACCGACTGCTTTATACCCGGCAAAATGGATAACAGCATCAATCCGGTTGCGATCAAAAAGGCTCTGCAATCCTCCGCGATCCAAAAGATCCATTTGATAAAACCGGACATTTTTCCCCGTAATTGTCTGTATTTTATCGACCACTTCAGCCTTTGAATTACTCAGGTTGTCAACAATAATCACCTGATATCCCGCATTCAACAGCTCTACACAGGTATGACTGCCAATAAAACCGGTGCCGCCTGTCACCAACACTGTCATTACAACTTCTCCTTTTTACAATTGAATTTCAATACCACCGCAGGGACGAATTCTAAGAAGATAGCAACTTCCTTCCCCAAAGATATGCTCCATACTGCTTTTGTACTCTTCCACCATATCCAACGGAACATAAGCTTGCAATGTGCCAGCAAATCCCCCGCCGTGAACCCGGCAAATTCCTCTTCCCTTTAAAATACGTTCTGAAAGAGCCAACCCCAGCGCAACGCCCTGTTCAGCCGTAGATTTCGCACTTGTAACATTCTGGAGCAGGCAATAGGACGAGCGTCCTGATTCCCGAACCAGTTCCAGAAAAGTTCTTATATCATCCTGCTTCAAGGCGACCGCCTGTTTTTCCACCCGCTCGTTTTCTCCTTTAAAATGAAGAGCGCGAAGCAGCGCACGATCGCCGCCTGGAAGTCTCCGCAGCTCTGAAATATTTTCCATTAACGCTCCGGCATCCACCTCTCGGAGAACCTCTTTTCCAAAATAAGCGGCAATCATCCTCATCTCTTTGGGAATCGCCGCATACTCATCGGTTAAATCAGCGTGGCTTCCACCCGTATTGACGACACAAAGCGCATAACCTTTTGAAGAAAAATCATAAGAAATCTGCTCTACTTGCGGATGTTCTTGATTCTCAAAATCAATTTTCACAAGCCCCCCCACTGAGGAAGCCGCCTGATCCATCAGGCCGCAAGGTTTGCCGAAATAAATATTTTCCGCTGCCTGACCTATTTGGGCAATTGTAACCGGATCCACCTTCCCGTCATTATAAAGCCCATTTAAAATTGTGCCAACAAGTACTTCAAACGCCGCAGAAGACGACAAACCAGAGCCGCCCAAAACATTTGAAGTCGTATAAGCGGTAAAACCGCCTATCCGATAACCAAGTTTTACGAAACGCGCCGCAATTCCCCGAACCAGGGCAGTAGATGTATTTCTCTCCCGTTCCAGCGGCTCAAGATGTCTCAAATCAACTATATTTTCGTCGTGTCCCTCCGAATGAATCCGTATTACATCGCTGCCGTCTGGAGAAACAACCGCAATGACATCAAGGTCAATTGCAGCGGCAAGAACTCTTCCCCGCTGATGATCGGTGTGATTTCCTCCAATTTCCGTTCTTCCCGGCGCGCTGAACAAACGCAGGTTTTGCTTTTCGCCAAACAAAACATTATAAGTATCCACAGCAGAACACCACCGTTTTGTTTGCTTCTCAAGCTGTTCAGGTCCATAAAGCCGGAGCAAAATTTCTTGATACGCTCCATTTAAATTTTCCTTTAACTCTAATCCATTCAACAGCTGACACATCCTTTATCATACAAAATAATACAACGTATCCCATGCGGGGACATAAGGGTGATGCCTTAAAAACACACGGTAATCCGGACGAAGGGAAAGAATCTGAAATACAAGGGAAAACAAATCTTCATTCCGGTGATAGGCACTCACTGCAAGTTTGGGCTTAAAATACCGTATCTGCTCTCTGCATCCTTCCAGTGCTTTTCTTTCGGCTCCCTCTACGTCCAACTTAACAAAGGTAAGCGGCTCTTTAATTAAATGGTCAACAGAATCCGCCTCAACCCTGCCTGCTTCAAGTGGGTCAAATGCCGAACTACGTCCCGCTTTTAAGCGAAAGGGCAAGGACACTTTTCGGTTCCATGCAGCCGTTTGGAACAGCTGTAAATCCTGTATTCCCTGACAGGAACGAAGAAGCTTTTTATAATTTTTAGGGTTGGGTTCAAAGGCAAAAATCCTGCGGTAACGGTTCCCTACAACTTTTAAAAATTCCTGAATTGTATCACCATTATAAGCGCCCAAGTCAGCATAGCATTCTCTCGGGCCTAGTGTCAAGATATAATAAGCTTCTTTCACAGAGGTTTCGCAATTCCAAAGATATTCTGGTTTCCCACTCACCTTATAATTCAGAACAGAACGAAATACCGTACGGGAAGTTTCATCCGCCAAAAGACGGTAAACCGTTTCCAATTCCGCCCGATGCGCTTCAAGATAAGAGCGGTCAAACAGTCCTTCTCCAAATAAAGGAACATCAGGCGCATATAACTCATTTTCCTTTGCAATCCGTTTAATCTTCTCAGTAAGCCGAGGTTCAAAGACGGCAAACGCGAGCAAAATAACCATTTCCCCGAAAGTTTTTCTGGCCTCGTCATAGCGCAGAACCGGGAACCCGTGAAAGCTGTGTCCCCGCACATACTCATCGCTTGCGAAAATACCGGAAACCGGTATTTTAAAACGTGTACAGGCTCGCAGAAGCTTCTCGCATCCGTCCCCCATACCATAAAGGACAATCGGTTTTTTTACCTGACTAAGATACTCCCAGATAAACTGTTGTTCTGTTACAAATTCCATAATTCCTCATAAAAACAGTCCCCGTATTTCTACATAGGGACTGTTTTAATATCATTTTATTTAATGACCAACTTCGCCATCCTGCGAATCCATTTCAGAAGAAGCAGCCGCTTCCCGCTCAAGATCTTCTAAAGAAACCGGTTCTGCATGAATTTCACCAGTCATCAGCTTTTTGAACTCTTCACCGTCAATTTTTTCATGAACCATCAGATAAGATGAAACATTTTCCACCTGATCACGATGAGCCTCCAGAATATCATGACACTGTTCATAAGCGTTATCGATAATTTCTCTGATTTCCGCGTCAATCTCAGCTGCAACATTTTCAGAGTAGTTACGAGACTGGTTAAAATCGCGCCCCAAAAAGACCTCATGGTCAGCCTGACCATACACG
>CAUABB010000017.1 GCA_958427155.1 uncultured Oscillospiraceae bacterium
AACGGAGGCTATAATAATCGGGACCGAAAAATTGACAAAATTCTCACTTCCAAGGCAACAGGTATTCCAATTATGATTCTGCTTTTCGGACTAATCTTTTGGATTACAATTGCCGGAGCAAATTACCCTTCAGAAATACTATCAAATGGTCTTTTCTGGATCGAAGACCGTTTAAGTGAGTTTTGTGTATTTCTTGAAGCTCCTACCTGGGTACAAGGACTTTTTGTAGAGGGGATGTACCGAACACTAGCTTGGGTTATTTCTGTCATGCTACCACCAATGGCAATTTTCTTTCCCCTTTTCACCTTGTTAGAAGATTCGGGTTATTTACCTCGAATTGCTTTTAATATGGACCGGTATTTTAAAAAGGCTTCCGCTCACGGCAAGCAAGCGCTTACCATGGCAATGGGATTTGGCTGCAACGCCTGTGGTGTAATAGGTTGCCGAATTATTGATTCTCCCAGGGAGCGGCTCATTGCCACTCTCACCAACAATTTTGTTCCCTGTAACGGCCGTTTCTCACCTTTTTGGAAAGGGAAACAAAGTGATATACACTCCAAAGATTTGGTGGAAGCAGTTAAAATTCGACGAATATACAAAAATGGTAAAACTTAATTTTCTCAATTTCAATTGGATTTATTTCATATAAAAATCGGTAAGGAGATTTCCTTACCGATTTTTAATCATGCCATTTTGATATTTTTTGCTTTTTGAAGATTTAATTTTTCAACTGCTTCTTCCCTCATTTTATACTTGAGGATTTTTCCTGCACCATTCATTGGAAATTCATCAACAAAATCAACATACCGCGGGGTTTTGTGTTTCGCCATATGGCTCTTAACATATTCTTTTAGCTCATCCTCAGTCATTGTTTCTCCCTCTTTGAGGATCACACAGGCCATAATCTCTTCGCCATACTGCTCGTCCGGCACGCCGATTACCTGAACATCCTTAACCTTAGGGTGAGTATAGATGAAATCTTCAATTTCCTTTGGATAAATATTTTCCCCTCCACGGATAATCATATCTTTAATCCGGCCAGTAATTTTATAGTTGCCATCGGGCAGGCGGCGAGCAAGGTCGCCTGTATGGAGCCAGCCTTCCTCATCAATTACAGCAGCGGTCGCTGTTGGCATTTTATAATATCCTTTCATAATATTATAGCCACGCGCAACGAATTCACCGTCTACATTATCCGGTAGATCTTTTCCGGTCTCCGGATCCACAATTTTGCACTCAATTCCCGGCAAAGCGCGCCCTACGGTATTAACACGTACTTCAAGCGGATCGTCCACACGGCTTTGAGTACAACCGGGGGAAGCTTCGGTCTGACCGTAAACAATTGAAATCTGTGTCATATTCATTTTATTGACAACATCCTGCATCACCTTGATGGGGCAAGGACTGCCGGCCATAATACCGGTACGCATATAAGAAAAATCCGTCTTTTCAAAATTTTCGTGTTCCAACATTGCGATGAACATGGTAGGAACCCCGTGAAACGCCGTAATTTTCTCCTTATTAATGCACTCAAGCGCCAGCCGTGGTGAAAATGCCGGAAGCGGTGACATGGTAACACCATGTGTCATGCAAGCGGTCATAGCCAACACCATTCCAAAACAATGAAACATCGGTACCTGAATCATCATCCGATCGGCAGTGGAAAGATCCATACAGTCACCAATATTTTTGCCATTATTAACAACATTGTAATGAGTCAGCATAACCCCTTTAGGGAACCCAGTCGTACCAGAAGTGTACTGCATATTACAAACGTCATGCCGGTTCACAAGAGCCGCGCGTTGATAAACAAGCTCAAGTGGAACTTTCCCGCCCTGTTCAAGCGCCTCTTCCCAGGTCAAGCAACCAGGCTGTCTGGAATCCACTGTAATAACATTTCGCAGGAAGGGAAGTCTTTTGGCATGAAGTGGCTTCCCGGATTCCAATTCAAGCAATTCAGGGCAAATTTCTTTGATAATTCCCACATAATCAGAATCCTTAAAGCCATCAATCATTACCAAGGTATGGGTATCAGATTGACGCAGAAGATACTCCGCCTCATGAATTTTATAAGAAGTATTTACCGTTACAAGAACTGCTCCAATTTTAACTGTTGCCCAAAAAGTAATATACCACTGTGGTACATTCGTCGCCCAAATTGCCACTTTATCTCCTTTTTTTACCCCAAGGGCAAGAAGAGCGCGGGCAAAACTGTCAACATCATCTCTAAACTGGGCATATGTACGGGTATAGTCCAGCGTTGTAAAACGAAAAGCATACTGATCCGGGAACTCTTCTACCATTTGATCAAGCACCTGAGAAAAAGTTAAATCAATCAAAGAGTACTTTTCCCAAACATACTTTCCAGTTTTGGCATTGTTATCAAACAACGGTCTGCGACTGATACTTTTCTGAAGGTATTTTTCCATATAATTCATAAAATGTGGAAAAACAACACCTGCATCACTCAAATTAGGCGCCCAACGTTTTACCCATTCCAGTGAAATATAACCGTCATAATTAATAGACCTGAGCGCAAAAATCATTTCATCAATCGGTAGATCGCCTTCTCCCATCAGGCGGTACTCCACTCCACTCGGAGTCTGAACCGAATCCTTGACATGAATATACTTAATGTACGCACCGAGGTTTTGCACCGTGGTCTCCGGTTGTTCACCCATAATGCGGTAAGGATGATGCATATCCCAAAGAGCGGCAACTGAATCGCTTGCCACCTGTTCCAAAAGGTTCCGAAGCCGAGCGGTATTCGCATAAACGCCGTTCGTCTCAACTAACAACACAACTCCTGCTTTTTCCGCTTCCGGTGCAAGCTCACGGAGCTGGCGGATAATTAGGGCATCATCCACCTCTCCTTCTGGTTCCTTGTGCAGATCCGCAAGAATACGAATATAAGAAGCTCCCAGCGCTTTGGCGAGACGAATATAACTTAAAATTTCTTCTTTGTTTTCCTGTTCCCGGTCTGCAAATTTTAAACAACAGTTACAGGACAGACACGGAATTTCCAACCGAAGCTGACGGAGCTTTTGAACAGTCTGATCAAGACGCTCAGGAGCAAAAGGTGGAGCACTCAAAGCCGAGATATCATCACCCAGACCTCGGATTTCAATACCGTCAAATCCCAGATCCTTAGCCATAGAGTAAATATCAGGCCATTCAAAATCAGGACAGCCTAAAGTGGAAAAAGCAACTTTCATAACAATCCCTCTTCCATACAAAATACTTGTCCGCGGGAACAAAAAAAGGTTTTCTTCTCCCATCTGGTGAATAAGAGATAAAAACCGCTGCAAAACCGACAGAAAACGCCCAAAGTTCCCGCCTGGCTTCTGCCTATTTCAGCGGTGATACACCGCCCTTTAATATTCTACCATAACAGATTAATGATACCCGAAAAGCGTTCATTCGTCAAGTATGAAGGGGACCTAAGCAAAACTTCAGAAAAGTGTTAAAAGGCTTTTTTCCATTTTAATAGCGCAAAAAGCAGGTCCAGATAAATTAATTTTTCCTCCGAATTGGAACCATCCTTCTCCAGAACGTTTTCAAGCATTCGAGCTATAATCTCAGCTGCTTCTTTTTTATAAGAACGTTCTTCTTTTCCAGATGCCTCCACAACAGAAAAGGCAAGTGTTCCTCGTGACAACTAACCCACCTCCTGCCCTATCTTTATTCTTGGGATATATCTTTTATGAAGCTACAAAAACTGAAGTTCGCTTCTTCCCAAATTAAAAATGATCATCAAATGTTTCCTAGAATATGAAAATACCGGTTCAGTCATAAAAATTATCAGTCCTTCATATTTTCTTTTCCGCCCCATATTCTTTGAATAGCAGTTGCTGAAAGGAAAGATTTTATGAAATTTGCTGTTTACAGCCGCAAATCAAAATTTACTGGAAAAGGTGAGTCAATCGTGAATCAGGCAGAACTTTGCAGAGCTTATCTTCAAAATAATTTTGAAGATATTTCAGATAGTGACCTGATTTACTATGAAGATGAGGGTTTTTCCGGTAAAACGCTGGATCGTCCAGAGTTCCAACGCCTGTTAAAAGATGCAAGACTTCACAAATTCAACTATATTGTCTGTTACCGTCTTGACCGGATTAGTCGTAGTGTCGTGGATTTTTCCTCTCTGGTCGAACTTTTTTCAAAACTCGAAATCGGTTTCATTTGTATTCGGGAACAGTTCGATACTTCCACCCCAATGGGCCGGGCTATGATGTATATTGCAAGCGTCTTTGCTCAGCTTGAACGAGAAACAATTGCCGAACGTGTTCGGGATAACATGCTGCTGCTTGCCAAAGACGGACGCTGGCTGGGAGGGACTCCCCCATTTGGATTTTGCTCCTGCAAACGCGAAGCAGTCATTGTTGACGGAAAACGAAAAAATTCTTTCATTTTGGAAAACAAGCCAGAAGAAGAAGCAATTGTACGGGAAATTTTCCGACTTTTCCTTTCTGGAAAAAAACTTATAGAAATTAAAGAAATTTTAAACCGCCAAAGAGCCCATACTCGAAATGGAAACCTTTTTTCTATTCCAGGGATACGCGCCATTCTACGCAATCCTGTTTACGCAGCCGCCGACCAGGAAAGTTGTCTTTTTCTTTCTTCACAGGGAGCAGAAGTTCCTTTTAAGACTCCAAAATTTACCAATACAGGGCTTTTATGCTATCATAAACGCTCTGGCATTTCAGGCACAGAAAAAAACTGTCCCCCTTCTGAATGGATTATTGCGCAAGGAGCTCACCGCTGCCTTATCAGCGGACAGGACTGGGTAACTGTTCAGAAACTTTTATCCTTTCAAAAACAAAAAATTAAAAAAAGTAGTTATAATGGATATGCTCTTCTTTCGGGAAAGCTTGTCTGTGGGAGATGCGGAGAAAAATTTTACCCCAAACCGCGTTCTTCAAGAAGTGACAGCTCCTTCGACTACATCTGCAGCAATAAACTTCACGGCAGTTTATGCAATTGTCCCAATTTAAACGGAATAAAGGCTGATAGTCTTATTCGCAAAATATTTTCTCCTCTTCCATTATTTTCGGAGATAAACCGTATCTTAAAAAAAACCTATAAAAAAAACTTGTTAGAAGTATCGGCTCCCCTTCCAAATGGACTGGTAAAGTCGGCCAGTCAAATAAACATTCTCCCAAAAGAGAAAAAAATTTTTCTAGAACAGCTTACACTTCCAAATATAATAGGGAAATCTATTCTGGATAATATTCTTCTTCACCCCTCAAAATGGCTTTCATCCATGCCTTTACCGGAACAACGACGTTTACTGGATCTCCTCTTAGAACGGGTAGAATGGGATGGTTCCAGATTAAATTTAATCTGTCGTCCAGGATTTGGCTCCTGTTTTTCGGAAAATTCTGTTTCCTTTTCCGAAACGGCGGATTCCCAACATTAATTGCAATCATTTCTATGTTCTTCGTTGGAAGTGTAGCTTCCCCTTTTCAATCTGCCGTTTCTGCTCTCTGGTTAACTGCTTTCATTATTCTAGGTGTAGGAATGACCCTTTTGATTTCGAAGATTCTTTCTAAAACCTTATTAAAAGGTCTTCCATCCTCCTTTGCACTGGAATTGCCCCCCTATCGTCGTCCCCAAATCGGAAAGGTTTTGATTCGCTCTGTTTTTGATCGCACTCTATTTGTTTTGGGAAGAGCGGCAACAGTGGCTGCTCCGGCGGGGCTTATTATCTGGCTCCTAGCAAACATTCAGGCAGGGGATGCAAGCCTTTTAACACACTGTGCTACTTTTCTTGATCCATTTGGAAGACTAATTGGACTTGATGGTGTTATCCTGACGGCTTTTATCCTTGGCTTCCCCGCAAACGAAATTGTCATTCCACTTACTATTATGGCCTATCTCGCCAACGGAAGTATGGTCGATATGACAAATCTTGACGCTTTACGGGAACTTCTAGTTTCTAACGGCTGGACCTGGGTAACGGCATTGTGTATGACGTTCTTCTCCCTGATGCATTTCCCCTGCGCCACCACCTGCCTGACGATTCGGAAGGAAACAAAAAGCCTTAAGTGGACCGTTCTTTCCTTTTTGATTCCCACCGCTGTGGGAATCCTGATTTGTTTTCTAACTGCCTCCATCGCAAGGTTGTTTGGATTTTAATCTCAAATTTAAAAATAATTGATTCTCTTGGTTTAATGACACAAAAATCCGGGTTTTGCGCCTCAAAATTTGCCAGAGGTATTTAACTATTTTCATAATCAAAGCCTATCAAAAAACGTTCCTTATTTTTGTGAGAATTAACCAGTAAAATTCTTTCTGTTTTACGTTGACAGCTTATTCACGACGCGTTATAATGACGTTGTGAATGAGTTGTCAATGTTGCTTTTAGGAGGTATTGTACTTTGACTGTAACCATCTGTATTGGCAGTTCCTGCCATCTCAAAGGTTCCAGAGATATTATTAAAATTCTGGAACGGCTGGTTTCACTCCATCATTTGGAAGATCGTGTTACGTTACAGGGATCTTTCTGTATGGGTGAATGCACCAAGAACGGCGTCTGCGTAAAAGTAGACGACGAATTCTGCACCGTTATCCCCGCAAATGTGGAAGAATTTTTTGAAAATCAGATTCTGAAGAAGGTGAACGCATGAGTGTAATCGGTTTAAAACGCGCCAACTGTAAAAACTGTTATAAATGCCTGCGGGTATGTCCGGTAAAATCCATCACATTTAAAGACGACCGCGCTGAAATTATGCCACAGGAGTGTATTCTCTGCGGGCACTGCCTAGAAGCATGTCCTCAAAACGCTAAAACTTTGCAAAGCGATATTGACAAGGTGCTTAAATACATAGCGTCTGACGCAAAGGTTGTGGTTTCTCTTGCGCCTTCTTTTATTGGTTCTTTCTCCTTTAAAAAACCAGCACAGGTGGTTACTGCTTTAAAGAAACTTGGATTTGATGCAGTAGCTGAAACTGCCGAGGGTGCAGCTATGGTCACAGATGAATATCATCGTATTCTGACTGAAACTGACCAAAAAATGGCAATTACTACCTGCTGTCCTACTATAAATAATCTGGTTGAAAAATATTATCCGGAACTGATTCCCTACATGCTTCCTTCGATCACCCCGATGATCGCGCATGGACGGCTTTTGAAAAAACGGATGGGAGCAGCCACCAAAGTAGTCTTCATCGGACCGTGCATCGCCAAAATTGAAGAAGCAAACGACATCATGCATTCCAATGATATCGATGCCGTGCTGACCTTTGACGAAGTCGCAAACTGGCTTGAAAAGGAAGGAATTCACCCTGAAGAACTGGAAGAAACCCCGTTTGAAGACGCAGAGCCCGGTATTAACCGGATGTATCCAATTACAGACGGTATCATTGCTTCTCTTCGTCAGAGAGGAGATCTCGAAAATCGAAAAGTGATGAGCATTGATGGGCTTGACCGTTGTATTGATCTGTTTAAAGCTCTTAAAAATGGTGAGCTGGAACCTTGCGTAATAGAAGCAAATGCCTGCAAAGGCGGTTGCGTTTATGGCCCGGCAGTTCACGGAAACCGTACTAGACGGTTCCAGGCCTCCTTTGATATCCGCGAATACATGGAGCAGAATGGAAGAGAATTCCCCAAAATTGATCACGGAGTTCAGATGCATAAAGCCTTTATTGACAAAACTAAAACCGATGATATTCCTGATGAAGCGACAATCCGCTCTATTCTCGCAAGTATTGGCAAAGATACGCCTGATAAAGAACAAAACTGCGGTTTCTGCGGGTACCCGTCCTGTCGTGACAAGGCCATTGCGGTCTATCAGAAAAAAGCAAAACTTTATATGTGCTTGCCCTATATGAGTGAAATGGCTCAGTCCCTCTCCAATGTAATTTTGGCTGAAACTCCCAATATTATCATTGCAGTTGATACTGATATGGTGATTCAGGAAATGAATCTGGCCGCAGAAAAGGCTCTTAAAACCAAACGTTATCTGGCAATCGGTCGATATCTCTACGAATTTATTGACAGTTCTTACTTTGAGCTGGTTGCACAGACTCATGAAAACATTACTGACAAACGGGTAGAATATCCGCAATACAATCTGGTAACTCTTCAAAATATCACTTATGTCCCTGACCAGAAAATTATCATCGGCATCTTCAATGATATTACTGATGAGGTAGAGCAGCAGGATAAGATGTATAAACTCCGGGTGGATACTGTAGACATGGCTCAGAAAGTCATTGACAACCAGATGAGAGTTGCGCAGCAGATCGCAAGCCTTCTGGGTGAAACAACTGCTGAGACTAAGGTAACTTTGACTAAATTGAAAGATATGATCGTTTATGACGACGGTGAGGTGGGAAGGACTTGAATATTTATATTGACACTTCCTATAAAAGCCTGAATAAATATACTGAAGAACTCTGTGGTGACCGGGTAGAAATTATTCGAACAGATGAATTTGTCATTCTTGTTCTGGCCGACGGGTTAGGGAGCGGCGTCAAGGCCAACATTCTTTCTACCCTGACTTCTAAAATTATAGCGACTATGCTCTCAAATGGCGCTAAAATTGAAGACTGTGTGGATACAATAGCAAGCACGCTTCCCATTTGCAATGTTCGTCACCTTGCTTATTCAACCTTTACCATTCTTCAGCTTTTTTACACCGGAGAAGCTTATCTGGTAGAGTTTGACAATCCAACCTGCGTTTTTCTTCGCAATGGGAAAATTATGGAAATTCCCTTTGAAAATCGGACCGTTAGTTCTAAAAATATCCGAGAGGCTCGGTTTCAAACCACCATTGGGGATACTTTTGCCATTTTTTCGGACGGTGTAATCCATGCTGGTGTCGGAGCGGTCCTAAACTTCGGCTTTCAGTGGGAGAATGCGGCTGCACATCTCCAAAGTGTTGTCGACAAAGAGAAAACCGCAGCACGCCTTGCTCTTTCCCTCTCACAGGTCTGTGAAAGTCTCTATGCCGGAAAACCTGGCGACGATACAACGGTAGCTGTTGCAAAAATTCTGCCTGAACGGGTAGTCAACCTCTTTACTGGTCCGCCGAGTAATAAGGAGCTGGATCCTGTTCTTCTTCATGATTTTATGGCAGAGCGCGGAAAAAGGGTGGTCTGCGGCGGTAGCAGTGCCCAAATTATCAGCCGACTTTTAAACCGGCCAGTTAAAACAAGTATCAATTACACCGATCCAGAAGTTCCTCCAATCGGTTATATCGACGGTATGGACTTGGTAACGGAAGGTGTTTTAACCCTTTCCAAAACCAATGAAATTTTGTCCGGATTTCTAAAATCCGGAGTTGATTACGGTCATATCAAAGAGCTTGACCGTGACAACGGCGCTTCCAAGCTGGCAAAACTTTTAATGGAAGAATGCACCCGTTTAAACTTGTTTGTCGGCAAGGCGATTAACTCTGCCCACCAAAATCCTAATCTTCCGGTGGACTTGAATATTCGCCAGCGGATTGTCAATCAGTTAACTGACAATCTCCGCGCTTTAGGAAAAACCGTAAATGTCAAGTATTATTGATAATAGAAAGATGGTTATATGGCTAAAATAACAAATTTCACCAGTGATGCGGTCCAGATTAAATACGATGTCCTGAAACGTGTTGCAGAGTTGGCATACGAGGGGACACTGGAAGAAAATATTGACCAGATCCCGTTTGACCTTATCCCGGGCAACGTCGCAAAATTCCGTTGCTGCGTTTATAAAGAGCGGGAAATTATCCGTGGGCGTGTCCGCTTAACGCAGGCTAAAGCCGCTCAGCCGGGAGAGGAACCTCATGTGGTCAACGTTATCAAAGCAGCCTGTGAAGGCTGCCCTATCAACCGGTTCCGGGTAACGGAAAACTGTCAACGCTGTATGGCGAAGCACTGTGTTGCCGCCTGTCCCTTTAACGCGATCACCATTTCCGGTAAAGGCGCTTATATTGATACAGACAAATGTCGTGAGTGTGGCCGGTGCGCTAAGGCTTGTCCTTATAATGCTATCGCCGATCTGGTGCGTCCTTGTAAAAGGAGCTGTCCGGTTGACGCGATTTCAATGGACCCCAAAAGCAAGATTGCCGAAATCCAACCTGAAAAATGTATTGCGTGCGGTAACTGTGCCCGTTCTTGTCCTTTCGGCGCTATTTCGGACATTTCTTATCTCGTAGACGTGATTGAGCTCCTTAAAAAGAACGAGCACGTTTATGCTGTTTTTGCCCCAGCAATTGAAGGACAGTTTGGACCCACCGTCACAGTGCCGATGATTAAAGCGGCAATTCAAAAATTGGGCTTCAAAGAAGCTTATGAAGTCGCACTCGGCGCCGATGCCGTTGCTAAACACGAAGGAGAAGAACTTCGCCATGCTTTTCTAGCTGGTCAAAAAATGACGACTTCCTGTTGCCCTGCTTTTGTCGCGATGATTGAAAAGCATTTTCCGGATTTGATTCCACGAATCTCTACAACTGTTTCTCCGATGGTTGCAACTGCACGCTGGATTAAATCGGTTGACAAACAGGCAAAAATTGTCTTTATTGGCCCGTGCATTGCTAAAAAATCGGAGGGAATGACTCCCGGCAACGATGTGGACTTCGTCCTCACTTTTGAAGAACTTGCCGCTATGATTGAAAGTCAAGATATTAGTTTTGATGACGCTGATATTCCAAATGTCGGCAGTATTTATGGACGGAAATTTGCTCAGAGCGGCGGTGTTTTTGACGCGGTAGCCGAATCCTTGCAGGAAGACGATGTTGAGCTTTCTGTTGCTTGTGTGAAATGCAACGGAGCCGAAGAGTGCAAAAAAGCGCTTCTTTTACTTAAAAATGGTAAGCTGACAGAGGACTTCATTGAAGGGATGGCCTGTGAAGGCGGTTGCATTGCCGGGCCAGCCGCACTTGCTCCAATTAATCAGGTGCGTCAGGCTCGAACCAAGTTGCTTCAGCTTGATGCTACCCGCGAAATTAACAGTGTGTTGGAAGAACATGACTTTTCTAATATTAAAATGACCCGCTGATGGGGTGTATTCTTAAAGCGAGGAATGATTCTATGCAAAAAAACCGTCTTCCCCGGGAAGTCATTACTCGGCTGCCTAAATATCTTCGTCACTTGCGGGAATTTGCCCTTCAAGGGAAAAATAAAGTTTCATCGGGAGAGCTGGCTGACAGACTTGGTATCACCGCTTCTCAAGTGCGGCGAGATTTGGGGCAGCTCGGTGTAGAGGGGCATAACGGCTTCGGTTATCTGGTTGGTGACGCACATCGACGGATTGCAGATGAAATTGGACTTTATACTGTTCAAAAAGTAGCAATTATCGGAGCCGGAAATATTGGGCACGCCCTTCTTGGCCACCGAATGTTTCGAGGGCGCGGTTTTGAATTGATGGGAATTTATGACCATAGTCCGGACCTGATTGGAACAACTATCCGGGGAATCCCCGTTCAAGGCATTGAGGCACTTGGTCAAATCCCTCCAGAGGAACGCCCTGAAATTGTTGTGCTGGCTACATCCAGCGATAATGCTGAAGAAACAGCACGGTTTGTTGCTTCTTTGGGGATTCGGGGAATCCTTAACTTTTGCTATACTGATTTAGAACTTGATGGGGTATTGGTTGAAAATATCCATATTGATGACAGTCTGATGATGCTTTCTTATCAAATTAATCATTAAAAACGCAAGAACAAGTCCCCAGGACATGCAAAAACATTGCATATCCTGGGGACTTGTGGTATAATAGATGATGTTTTGTGCAAGGAATACTCAAAGGAGATTCAAACAAATGCCAACAATACAAAATCGGTATGATGTCGCTATTATTGGAGGCGGAATTAGCGGGATTATGGCTGCCTATCGTCTGAGTGAGCAGTGCCCTTCCCTTTCTATCTGTATTTTTGAAAAGGGACATGATATTATGGGACGGGTTTGTCCCATTATAGCCAAACAGGTTAAAACCTGTATCAAATGCAAATCCTGCGCTATTATGGAAGGAATGGCGGGAGCAGGAGCTTTTTCAGACGGGAAATATGTGATTTCAACAGAATATGGTGGTTGGTTGACTGAATTCATGCCACCGGAAACTGTAATTGATTATATCGAACAAGCAGACCAAATTTTAATGGCACATGGTGCTACAACCGAAAGATATCTTCCTGATAATGGCTTAAAAAGATTCTGCCTTCAGCATGATCTTCACATGAGTCAGGCACAGCTTAAACACCTTGGGACTGATGCTAATTTTGACACAATGTGCAGGTTAATTGACTCACTTCGTAACCGGATAACAATCCGCACAAATACTGAAGTGACAGATGTAGACAAAAATTCCCATGCACTCACCTTTTTCGACCGAGATGGGGAACACGAGACAAAAGCCGAAACCATTATCTTTGCAGTTGGACGTGCCGGGAGTAGTTTCTTTTCCAAATGGTGTAAAAAAAATGGGATTCCACTCTCTAATAATCAGGTGGATATTGGGGTTCGGGTTGAACTTCCTGCTATTATCTGGGAACATTTTTCCAAAAAAATTTACGAACCAAAAATTTGGTACCGTTCTGAACGCTATGGAGATACAACCAGAATGTTCTGTTTTAACGAAGGTGGACTTGTAGTCACGGAAAACACCTCTGGTGTCCTTACCGTGAATGGTCATGCTTATAAAGACAAGGCGCGCAAAACCGAAAATTCCAATTTTGCGCTTCTTTCTACCAGTCGCTTTACAGAGCCTTTTCGTGAACCAATTGAATACGCACGCCATGTAGCAAGTCTGGCAAATCTTATCAGTGGCGGCTCGGTATTGGTCCAACGGCTGGGAGATTTGGAACACGGCAGGCGAACTGATGAAAAGCGTCTTGCCCAGTCTACTGTTCGCCCAACCCTTGATGCAGTTGCAGGCGATTTAAGCCTTTGTCTTCCCAAACGACAACTTGATAATATTGTTGAAACACTCCACGCTTTGGATCGAATTGCACCGGGAACAGCAAACTATGATACCCTTCTTTACGGAATCGAATGCAAATACTATTCTGCTCGCCCTGAAGCAGAGGAATTTGAATTGACACAGGCCAAAGGTATTTACGCAGTCGGAGACGGTGCGGGATTTACCCGTTCTCTTTCGCAAGCGGCGGCAAACGGCCTCTACGTTGCAGATCATATTTTAAAACGATAAATTAAACAGATATAAAGGAGCGAATTAAAATGAATGAAAAAATCAGAGTGGGAATTGTCGGTTACGGCAACCTTGGGAAAGGTGTTGAACTCGCCCTGCGACAAAATTCGGATTTTGAACTGGTTGCCATCTTCACCCGAAGAACCCCTGCGCCAGATTCCGGTCTGACTTCGATTGAAAAAATTTTAGACTACCAAGGCAAAATTGATTTAATGTTCATGTGTGGCGGCTCCGCTACTGATCTGCCGATACAGGTTCCGGAAATTGCCGCTCACTTCAATACAATTGACAGCTTTGATACCCACGCAAAAATTCCTGAATATTTTGAAACGGTCAATTCTGTGGCTAAAAAGGCCGGTACCCTTTCTATGATTTCATCCGGCTGGGATCCGGGGCTATTTTCTTTGAACCGTGTACTTGCCTCTGCCGTTTTGCCGGAAGGACATACCTATACTTTCTGGGGAAAAGGAGTCAGCCAGGGTCATTCCGACGCAATCCGCCGAATTGAAGGGGTCGCTGACGCAAAACA